>CANMGM010000056.1 GCA_947497195.1 Bacteroidota bacterium | reverse complement strand
GGAGCTTCAAAAGATTTCACGCGCGCAAATGCGCTCGTTTTTTTCTTTTTCGTTTCAGTCTGCATCAGGCAAGCCTTGCATCCTGTCACGAAAAACAAAAACCCCGCTTGAGGCGGGGTTGAAATCTTTTGGCGGAGAAAGAGGGATTCGAACCCCCGGACCTATTACAGTCAACAGTTTTCAAGACTGCCGCAATCGACCGCTCTGCCATTTCTCCGGGGGCAAAAGTACTAAACACATTGATTTTGCCAAAAAAAAGAGCATTGTTTTTTTATTTTTGTCATCGATAATTGTAAATGCCTGTAAAAAAGATATTTATACTGCTGCTAATTTTTTGTCATTGCAAGTTAGCACCGGCACAAGCCGATTCTTTGCCCGAGAAAAGTCCCAGAGGCTATCTTGTTGCGGGAACTGCGCTTGGTTTTACGGGTGGATTTTATCTTTTATATCATTCGTGGTACAAGGCATATTCGGTTGGTAGTTTCCGCTTTTTTGATGATTCAAGAGAGTGGAAAGGCATGGATAAAATTGGCCATATAGCAAGTGCTTCGATATTATTTGATCAGTTTGCCGACATTGCCGGTTATGCTGGATATACGAAGCGGCAGGCCAATTTGTATGCACTGGGTTCGTCTATGGCCTTTCTAACGGCTATCGAATGTATGGACGGATTTTCGGATGGTTGGGGATTTTCGGTAGCCGATTATGCTGCGAATGTTGCCGGCACAACGTTTTCGTTTTTAAGATGCAGCGGTACCGGACGAAATTGGCCTATGCTGAAATATTCCTGGAAACCAGGAAATCTAAGTACGCTCAGGCCCGAATTGCTGGGGTATTCGCTTGCCGAAAGAATGCTTAAAAATTACAACGAACAAACATATTGGTTATCATTCCCACTTAACATGGTATTCCCGAAAACGCCCCGATGGCTTTGCTTGGCAACCGGATACACAGCAAATGGTATGTTGGGCGCGCGAACGAATTCATGGACTACCGAAGCCGGTATTTTAAACGATTATGCGTACATTGAACGGTATGCATCCTTTAAACTCTCATTGGATATTGATCTGCTTGCCCTTCCACTTAAAAAAAAATGGCAACGTAAACTGGTCGGTATTATTCGGTGGATCAAAATTCCCGCACCAGGAATCGAAATCAGAACGGGAAAAAACCATGGTGTTTCCATGTTTGTGTGGTGATAGCGGAGATGCTGTTTAACAACAAAATGTCAATCGTTCCGTTTCACAAAATGAATCAACATTGTAAGGTTGATGAATAATGTTTTTAAGATGCATTTGGTTTAACGCATTTCGATTATATTTGCTTAATTTCGTGTTTATGATGAAATCAATACATTGTTCCCTGTCCAAATTTGCAGGAACATTCATTATACCAATCCTTTCAACACTTCTCATTCTTGGCTCCGGTTGTCTTCATGCACAGGTTGCTCCAACTTCAGGAGATTGTTTAGGGGGGTTCAGAGTGTGTTTTCAGAGTTACACACAACCACTTTCCTTTGTCGGAGAAGGAAACGAACTGAATGAAATCGATCCTGCCTCATCTTGCTTAATAAGTGGCGAGCGCAATAATGCCTGGTATATCATTACCGTACAAAGTCCCGGTTTATTTGGATTCAACATCATCCCCAACGTGAGCAACGCAGATTATGATTGGGTCGTTTTCGATATTACGAATGCCACGTGCAACGATATTCGTCTTGGTATGGTACCCGTTTTGGGTTGCGACTATCAGAGCAATGTTACTCCTTCGCCTGTAACGGGTATGAACAATGGGGTTAATCCGCAAGACGAACCCATGATAGTTGTAAATACAGGAGATATTCTGGCTTTGTGCGTTAACAATTTCAGCGGCTTAAACAATGCGGGTTATACTCTACAGTTCAATATTCCAGGTGTAACGGCCAATGTAATCGACAACATTCCTCCGGGCCTTAATCCAACGATTTCCAATATTTCATGTGGAGCTAAATTAGTCAACTTCAGTTTTGACGAGTTTGTAGATTGTGCATCCGTTGATTTGGAGGATTTTGTATTGATAAATCCGGTTGGAGATACACTTGAAATTTTAAGTATAATTGGTCAGGCCTGCGCAAACGGAGGAACCTACGAAAAAGATTTTGTAATGGTGCTGAATGATCCGCTGAATATCGGCGGGGTCTATTCGATGTGGAGAGTTGGTCAGGTGGTTGATCTTTGCGGCAATGTTGCTGCAAATCCAGAAGTGGTTAACTTCAACATTGTTGCGTTTGATTTAAGCTTTTTAAATCCGGTTGATGCAACATGTCCGAATAACAATGGTGGAATAACCCTCGATATTGCAAATGTAAATCCAACCGACGTATTCACAATTAACTGGGAGCCATCGGGTCTGGGGTCAGGACCGGCAGCTTTTGTTAATCCCATTGCGGTGAATCAATTGCCTTATGGCACCAATTGGGTAACGGTCGAAAATCAGAACGGCTGCATACAAACAGATACATTCCAGGTCGAAGATGCCGGTGGATTTGATGTAGGCATAGAGATAGTTTCTGATACGTGTACTTCAGGAAAGGGGAGAATTTACTTGTTTGCAAACCAGAATACCATGCCTGTTCCGCCTGCAAATTTTCAATATTATTGGAACCCGCCTGCACAAACTGTGAACAACGATACAATCACCGGACTGGTAACTGGAATGTATAGCTTTACGGTTACGAATCCTGCCGGTTGTGCCTTTCGCGACTCGGCTTTCGTGCCCGACTTCAGGTATAGTTTGTCGGCCGATTTTTTATATTCACCCGATGAAAACCCGATTACAGGTATTTTCCCTACAATAACGTTTATCAATTTAAGTCAATTTGCAACAGAGTTTATATGGGATTTTGGATCGGGCGATAGTTCAGATGTGTTTGAACCGCAATATATTTTTCCGAGTTCTGGAACGTTTGATGTTGAATTAACGGCGATAAACCAATTTGGATGCAAGGATTCTGTTACAAAGCAAATCACCATTGATTTCTTTTTAAATACATTTTTCCCCACGGCCTTTACTCCAGACGGTGACAATATAAACGATACGTTTAATTTCGTAACAACCGGAATTTTCGATTCAACGTTTGAGATGCAGATTTTTGATCGTTGGGGAGGTTTAATCTACGAAGCAAAAGAATACCGACAAGGTTGGGATGGCAAAGACGCTGCCGGAACTGTAGTACCTACCGGGATGTACATCTATAAAATATTCTTCTACGATCAATCAGGCAAGAAACGTCAGTTTCGTGGACGATTTATGGTTTTTACCTAGGCCTGGTACGAATATAGAATGGCATGATGATTATAGTTCCAATTCGTGCATATACATTCAAACGGCATTAAATGTGTTTTTTATTGCCCGAGATTGGCAGGCTTGCCACTATTCCGATATAAATTAAAGACTAATTTTTAGTCCGTCGTACGCAATGTTAACGCATGGAGGCAATTCGGCTTCTGTTTCGCCATGAAGTCCCATTTGGTGGCTCAAATGCGTTAAATAAGCCTGTTTGGGTTTAACCTTTTTAATAAAGAAGAGAGCCTCATCAAGTGTGAAATGCGAATTATGTGCTTCTCTGCGCAGTGCATTTATAACGAGCGTATGAACTCCCGATAATTTTTCTGCCTCTTTCTCACTTATTGTTTTGGCATCCGTTATATAGGCAAAATCATCGATACGAAATCCCAATACCGGTAATTTATAATGTGAAACTTCGATTGGTATTATTGTCTTTCCTAACAGCTGAAACGGTTTGTTCTCAATTGCGTGTAGATTAATTAGCGGAATTCCCGGATATTTATCTTCGGCAAAAATGTATGCAAATTCTCTGCGTATGGCCTCCTCTACATACTTTCCGGCATAAATATCCATATGCTTACCAAGCATGAAATTGAATGCCCTTATATCATCGAGCCCTGCCAAATGATCTTTGTGCTCATGCGTGTACAGAACAGCATCGACCCGCTTTATATTTTCGCGCAGCATTTGCTGCCTGAAATCTGGACCGGTATCAATAACCAAACAGTTCGTACCCCATTCAATATAAACAGAACAACGCAAGCGCTTATCGCGCGGATCGTCGGAACTGCACACCCTACAGTTGCATGCAATAACCGGTACTCCCTGCGAAGTACCTGTGCCCAGAAAGCTTACTTTCATATTCCAAACCTACTGAATTTCTTTAGATATTTTATCCTTCAAATTACTTTCGGTCAAACACAGTAGGCATTGATGAATTGTTGTTATTTTGCCTCTGATGAAATATTATATCATTTCGGGAGAGGCTTCTGGCGATTTACATGCATCCAATTTAATGGCCGGAATTCGTGTTCACGATGAAGCGGCCATCTTTAGAGCCTGGGGGGGCGATTTAATGCAGCAACAAGGAGCAACCTTGGTAAAACATTACCGCGATCTTGCCTTTATGGGGTTTATTGAAGTAGTCGCAAATTTAAAAACCATAGCATCCAATATTCGCTTTTGTAAGCAGGATATCAAAGAATGGAAACCCGATGTGGTAATTTTTGTCGATTATCCGGGCTTTAATCTGCGCATATTGCCGTTTGTAAAGCAACTCGGAATCACAACATTCTACTACATCTCGCCGCAAATATGGGCTTGGAAGCAAAATCGAATCAAGATTATAAAACAATATGTGGATGAGATGTTTGTTATTCTCCCTTTTGAAAAACAGTTTTATGCGCAATTTGGCATGAATGTCCACTACGAGGGTCATCCATTGCTTGATGCATTCGAAAATATAGAACAGACGCGTCCTAAGGGTTTACCCGACAATAAAAAGATTATTGCCTTGCTTCCCGGGAGCCGCAAACAAGAGATTAAAAAAATGCTACCCGAGATGCTAAAAGCGATTGAAAAAAATGACGAATATTTTCCTGTTATTGCTGCTGTATCATCGGTTGAAACGGAATTTTATGCGTCCATTATCGGGGATGCCAATGTATTGCTCCTAGTTGGAAATACATATGGAATTTTAAAAAATGCTGATGCCGCAATTGTTACTTCAGGCACTGCAACACTGGAGGCCGCATTGCTCAATACTCCGCTCTTGGTTTGCTATAAAGGCAGTAAAATTTCATATTGGATTGCCCGTAAATTAATTCATGTAAATTATATTTCGCTGGTAAACTTAATTCTGAACAAACCGATTGTAAAAGAATTAATTCAGGATGAAATGAATGCGAAGCAAATACATAATGAGCTTCAAAAATTACTTTCAAGTACCAAGCAAAAAGAGTCTTTAATAAAGTATTTCCATGAACTTAAAGTTTTATGTGGCAAGCCGGGATCATCATTCCGAACAGCCGCCAACATGGTTCATTTGCTCAAAGAAACCTATATTAAAAACCTAAAATAAATTTAGCATTTGCTTTAACAGCCGTATTTTTAAGTAAATTAAAGCGATTAATTTCAGCTAATTTTAATAATTGATACAGAAATACTTGCACGTATCAATATTTTTATATTTTTGCTAAAAAAACATATATGTCAAAAACAATTCAATTTTCAGCGGAAGAAATTAATGAGCTACGTTCATTTTATTCCAATGAATTGGCTACAGCCGAAGAGAGAATAAAACACATTCGCGCAATTTTGGCTAAAATTGGTAATTCTTCAAATGGGCGAGAAAAGAAAACCGGATTAAATAATTCAGAACCGGTTGCAATTGGTGTTCCTTCTCCTATTAAAAAGAAGAGAGGTCGGCCCGCAACAAAAAATAAAAAAACTACCGATGAGGTAAATGCATCACCCAAAAAACGTGGCAGGCCGGCAAAAGCAAAATCGTCCGATGCTCCTGTTTCTGCAACTAGCGGTAAAAAGCGCGGTCGTAAGCCAAAACTTCAGCTTGCTCAGCCCAATGCCGATAGTATTGTAACTGCTGTTTCAAATGCAGCTACGCCGAAGGGTAAAAAACGTGGACGTAAACCATTGTCTGCCTCCAAGGCATCTAATGATGCATCAATTGGAATAGATAAAGCACAAAGCGCTCCTATCACTACGGGTGCAAAACGTGGTCGTAAACCCGGCAAAAAGATTGAGAATTCTGCAACGAAATCAGCTACAGAATTAAAAACAGTTGCTACAGGTAAAAAAGATAAAACAAAACCTGTTGCAAAAGTTTCTGGTGCAAAACGAGGAAGAAAACCTTCGATAATTGGCAAAAAGACATCTGATGCCGCTGCGCCTGAAGCAAAAACAACTGCACCTGAAGCGAAATCAATTGAGAATAAAAAATCGCCTAAATCGAATTCTGCGAAAGGGGATGTAAATAAGGTCGCTGCATCCACAACAAAGACTCCAAAAGAAGCGAAGTCTGATGCGAAAAAGCCTGCTGCGGCAAAAGTTTCTAAAGCAAAGCCTGCAGAAAAAGCCGTAAAAGCCAAAGTAGTAAAGGCCACACCTGCCAAGGTTGTTTCGGTTAAAAAATCGGCTGCGAAAGAGACTAAGAAATCAACTCCTGCAAAAAGCGCCAAAGTTCAAGCGAAGGTTGAAGTCGCACCTAAAAAAGTTTCTAAAAAAGAACTTTATCAGGAATTGATTTTTAAAACATTTGCATCTGAGCCACGATTCTACACTACCGAAGAAATCGTGAATGCAGGAATAAAAGAATTTAACTTGAAAGGCAAAGAAAAAGATGCCGCGAAAAACACAATGCAATTCATTTTAAATGGACTGCAATCGCAGAGTAAAATTCTTCGCCGCCGCAAAGAAAAAGATCGCCAAGCATATTGGGCGTCTTTAGAGACCAGCGACGCAGGCTATATTCAATAAATTGCATTTGAAATTCAATACGAGGCTGTCATACACGACAGCCTTTTTTTATGTTTAAATTTTCATGAAGCATACATTCAGGGTTGAGGACGCTCTACCCACTGACGCAGCGGCTATTGCCGCCTTAATTCGCGAACTCGCCCATTACGAACGAGCTCCCGAAGAGGCTGTTTTAACCCGGGAAGATATACTGGAAGACGGATTTGGTTCCAATAAAATTTTCACATGCTATGTAGCTCGGCTCGAAAATGAAGTGGTTGGAATAGCGCTTTTGTACACCAAATATTCGACATGGAAAGGACGATGTATTTTCCTGGAAGATATTATCGTTACAGAAAAACACCGAAACAAAGGCATTGGAAAAGCATTGTTTCAGCGCGCTATTCGGTATGCTGCCGAACAAAATGCCGGTAGGCTCGAATGGCAGGTGCTCGACTGGAATGAGCCGGCAATTGGCTTTTATAAAAATTTTGGAGCAATACTCGACCCCACTTGGATTAACTGTAAATTTACCCGCGAACAATTGACACAATTAAATGCAGGTTTTTAAATTCGGAGGTGCTTCTGTAAAAGATGCGGCAGGTGTAAAGAATGTGTGTGAAATAATTCGAGCGCATAGTAGGCCCGAAAATGTAATCGTAATTTCGGCAATGGGCAAAGTTACCAATGCACTCGAACAAATTACCGATGCAATCCTAGGTAACGCTGCGAATATCGATTTGCTGATTTCTCAATTAAAAGAGCAGCATTTTCAAATTGCTCAGGAATTATTTCCGTCTGCGAAGCCGGTGTTAGATGCTATCGAATCGCTGATTGCCGAAATTTACTGGGTTGCCGAAGAGGCGCAGTTAAAAAATTATGATTACGAGTACGACCAAATAGTATCCATTGGCGAATTGCTCAGTACACGCATAGTTGCTGCGTATTTAAATGCTTCTGGAATTCCTTGCGAATGGATCGATGCACGCGATTTAATTCGTACCGACGATTCGTTTCGCGAAGGGCAGGTCGATTGGCGAATTACAGAAGCTCAGATCCAGACGGCATACAATAAAATCAGAACGCAAAAGCCCGGTTTCCTAATTCTTACGCAGGGCTTTATTGCTTCAACCTCCGACAACAATTCCATTACCTTGGGACGCGAAGGCTCCGATTATTCGGCTTCCATTATTGCATATTGTCTCAATGCGAGCGAAGTTGTCATCTGGAAAGACGTTCCCGGTGTTTTAAATGCCGATCCGCGTATTTTTCCACAGGCCGAATTGCTGCATGAAATTTCGTATTACGATGCCATCGAAATGACGTATTATGGAGCTACCGTAATTCATCCCAAAACAATTAAGCCCTTGCAGAATAAAAATATTCCGCTGCGCGTAAAATCATTCTTAAACCCACTTGAGGCAGGAACATTAATTGGAAATACCGAGCTGCGTAATGAAAAGCCAACATTCATTCGTAAACCGGAACAAGTACTGGTTTCGATTTCGCCACGCGATTTTTCATTTATTATCGAAGAGAATATCAGCGAGATATTTCGGGAAATTGCAAAGCGGCGCATCAAGGTAAATCTGATGCAAAATTCGGCACTCAATTTTTCGCTTTGCCTAAACAATGAGAAAGGTAAGATTGATGCATTTCGCGAATCGCTCAATGATCGTTACCGAGTGCGCTACAACGAAGCGTGCGAATTGCTTACAATCCGCAATTATACCGACGAACTAACGGGTTCGCATACATCCGGTAAAAATATTTTGCTTGAACAGAAAAGTCGCAATACGATTCAGCTCGTTCTTCAGAATTAGTATTTAACTTGCGGCTTTAAATT
The DNA here is from genome assembly GCA_947497195.1 of Bacteroidota bacterium. Classification (GTDB taxonomy): domain Bacteria; phylum Bacteroidota; class Bacteroidia; order M30B66; family M30B66; genus CAMCXT01. The sequence goes on along the minus strand of CANMGM010000056.1, from coordinate 2,215 downwards.
ATGAGTCAGGGTTACATTATAAAAAACGCCCTCATCTTCAACGAGGGTAAGCGTTTTCGGGGAAGCCTCAAAACGAAGGGTTCGTTTATCGAAAAAATTTTTGAAGGCGATATTCCGCCCGATGTGTCGTTGCGAAATTATGAAGTTATCGACGGCTCCGGTAAATGGCTTTTTCCGGGATTTATAGATGATCAGGTGCATTTCCGCGAACCGGGTTTAACACATAAAGGCGATTTGTATACCGAGCCTAAAGCGGCAGTGGCGGGAGGAATTACCAGTTACATGGAAATGCCAAACACCAATCCATCGGCAACAACACAGGCACTGCTTGCCGATAAATACCTGATTGCATCCGAAAAATCGCTGGCGAATTACAGTTTTTACATTGGTGGAAATAACACCAATCTCGACCAATTGCTCAAAACCGATCCAAAAACGGTTTGTGGTGTGAAGCTATTTCTGGGCTCAAGTACCGGAAATTTGCTTGTTGACAGCTGCGAATCGGTGAACAATATTTTTCGTGAGGTGAAGGCAATTATTGCATTGCACTGCGAAGATGATCCATCCATCGCGGCCAATAAAGCGCGCATTCAGGGGCAATACGGATCCAATATTCCGCTTTCCATGCATCCTGTAATTCGCGACGCGGAAGCCTGCTACAAGTCTTCATCGAAAGCTGTTGAACTGGCCGAAAAATATGGGACACGCATTCATGTATTGCATATCTCAACAGCGCGCGAAACAGAACTCTTTCGCAACGATATCCCCTTACGCGAAAAGAAAATTACTTCAGAAGCCTGTGTTCACCATTTATGGTTTACCGATAAAGATTACGAACGCCTTGGTGCAGCCATTAAATGGAATCCGGCCATTAAATCGGAAGCCGACCGCGACGCTGTGCGCGACGCCATTCGCAACGGACGAATCGACGTATTGGCAACCGATCATGCCCCACACACCATAGCAGAGAAGAAAAATCCATACGATTCCTGTCCTTCGGGTGGTCCGCTGGTACAACACGCATTGCAAGCATTGCTCGAAATGTGTTTCGAAGGCGTTTTTACACCCGAACTTGTGGTGGAGAAATATGCGCACCGGGTGGCCGATTTGTTCCAGATCGATCGGCGTGGGTATCTGCGTGAAGGCTATTTTGCCGATTTGGTTCTGGTAAATCCTGCACATGAAGAAAACGTTACAGAAGATTCACTTTTGTACAAGTGCGGGTGGTCGCCATTTACAGGTCAAAAGTTCCGCAGCTCGGTCGAAAAAACCTTTGTGAACGGACATTTGGTGTATAATGAAGGCATTTTCGATGAGTCGAGAATGGGTATGCGCATGACATTCAACCGATGAGATTCGTCCTTTTTATTTTTAGTATTTTATTTTTTTTGGCATCATGCGGGAAAAATGACACAGATTTGCCCGATGGCGTATTGGCAGACAGTGTAATGACAGAATTGATACTGGATTTTTCGCTGGTTGATGCAGCCTATTCGGTTAGTTTGACCAGTTTAAACTTGCCCCGGTTCAGAAAAGAATTGTTCTACGAAGAAGTCGTGAAGAAGCACGGAACCACCCGCCGGCAATTTGTAGAGTCGCTCGGATATTACGCACAGCATTCAAAAAGACTTCAACAGATTTACGAAAACGCTCTTAAGGAATTGAGTAAGCGGCAGGCGGAAGCTGTTCGGTAAGGCTGCGTCGCGAAACTGTTTCTCGCAAGGTGCAGCGTTTTATCGATTCGATTAATTATGGTTTTTCCTTCGCTGTATTTCTGAGACGTTGTTTCATTCTAGTTGCGATTCCAATTTCCTTTTTCAGATTGAATTTACGCATTCACGCAATTGAAAATATCGAATTGAAATGAGGAAATTCCCGTTTTGAATCCCCGTAAAAGCGAAATGGATTTTTTTCGAAGGTCGCCATAGTCTTAGGCCTTTACCCATATTAAAATTCTTGATAAAAGAGGATAGGCATTTGCACTCTCAGAAATTGCAAGGCTTTGCCATTATTCGTTTTGAATCCGCTTAAAAAAGATGAGCGACCTGCAATCTCAGAAATTGCGAGGCGTTACCATTATTCGTTTTGAATCCGCTTAAAAAAGATGAGCGACCTGCAAATTGAGAAACCTTGCAGGGCAAAATCATTTAACCGTTTTAAACGTTTATAAACGTTTATTTACGGTTAGATGCTGCTGGTTTCGTAGCTTCGCCTT
>CANMGM010000055.1 GCA_947497195.1 Bacteroidota bacterium | reverse complement strand
GTTAATCATTAATACCTGCCTTAGCGTCAAGCCTATCAGCCCATTATAATTCCTGCCAACGTCGCCGACATATAAGAAGCCAGTGTTCCTGCGAGAAGAGCCTTCAATCCAAGACGGGCGAGGTCGGCACGCCGTTCTGGAGCCAATTCTCCAATTCCGCCGATTTGCATTCCAACAGATGAAAAGTTGGCAAATCCGCATATTGCAATAGAACAAATCAACAGGCCTTTTTCCGTTACGATTGGAACCGATTTATTCGCCAGATTTTGGAAAGCTACGAATTCATTGACGGTGAGTTTTTGTCCAAGCAAGGTCGCTACACCATTCACATCCTGACTGGGAACTCCCATTGCCCAAGCAAGCGGGTAAAAAATCTTTCCGAAAATCCAGTCCAAGCTCAGTGTAAAATCAGGGTTAAACAAGTGTCCGATATGAATGAGCATCCAGTCGATCATTGTGATTAATGCTATAAAACCTATCAGCATTGCAATTACGTTCATAGCTATTTTAAAACCATCTCCCGCGCCATGCGAAATCGCATCAATTACATTCACATAATGGCTTTTAACATTGAGTTTTACCTTGCCCATGGTTTGACTTTCTTCTGTTTCGGGGAAGATGATTTTCGCAATAACAAGTGCTCCGGGTGCTGCCATAAGACTTGCCGCGATGAGTTTTGGCGCCAAGTCTAAACCTGCTTTGGCTCCCATGTTCACATAAACGACCAGAATGCCTCCTGCAATACAGGCAAGCGATCCACTCATACTTGCCAAAAGTTCACTTCGCGTCATCCCGGCGAGGTATGGTCGTATCATCACCTGGGCTTCCACTTGGCCTACAAAAGCACTTGCAACGTTCGAGAGCGCCTCGGCTCCACTTACCTTCATAACTGCATTCATTGCGCGGGCTATAAGCGATACCACGCGCTGCATAATGTTGAGGTGGTATAAGATAGCCACAAGCACGCACACAAGAATGATGGTTGCTGTTACATTAAAGGCGAATACAAATCCGCCTGCGAAGAAATTTCCGATACTGCCATCATTTTGCTGAACTCCGATGCCGCCGTACACAAACGAAGCTCCTTTACGAGCAAATTCTTCGATTTTTTCCATACCATGTCCAATACCCTGAAAGAAACGTGTGATAGGAGGTATGCGCAGAACAAGAATTGCGATTACAATTTGCAAGGCAATGCCACTCAGTATCAGCCTGTAATTAATTGCCTTACGGTTGTTAGAGAATAAAAAGGCGAGAAGAAGGATCAATACAAGTCCTAACAATCCTGAGAATCGTTCCATAAATCAAATTTGGTCCAAAATACGTAAAATGGCCTTATATTTGCCTCCTAAAATGAAAACTAAACAATTTCTAAAATGATGAAATCTTTCTTTTCTATAGCAATTGCTTTATTGAGTTTACAAGGATTTGCACAAAAGGCTAATTTGATTTTTTTTGCGGAGAATGGTGAAAAATTTACCATCGTCATGAACGGATTGCGTTACAATGAAGTCCCTGCAACCAATGTTAAGTTAACAGATCTCACAGCTCCTGCAACGTACAAGGTCAAAGCAATTTTCGAGGATGCGAGTTTGGGTGAAGTAACGAAAACCTTGCCTCTAGAACCATTTAAAGAATACACCTTCAATATTCGTCCGAAAAAAGAAACTGCTGTTGGTAAAGGTTTTAATAAAGCAGGAAATCAACTGGCCCGCGATTTTGGTGGCCGCGATTCGGCCGATATTAAGAAAAAAGAAGAGGAGAAAGATAAATACGTAATGCGCTTTGTGTCTGAAACGCCATTGGCCATGCCAATGACGCAACAAGTGGTTGTTGCTCAGCCTGTACAACCTGTTTATTCGCCTGCACCAACAACTACCACAACCGTAGTAACTCAACCAGGAACTGTTACGCAAACAACACAAACTACAACTACTACGGTAGGTACTCCAGGGACGGTTGTAGCCCCGGGCGCCGGTATGAATGTATCGGTAAACGATCCCGATTTAGGGGTAAATTTCAATATGAATGTTGGTATTCCTGTTGGCACAGTTGTAACCAGCGGAGGAACCGTTCAGCAAACCACGACTACTACTACAACTGGTGTTCCAGTAATTCAACAACAAACTACAACCACGCATTACATGATGCCAGGCTATTCGGGTGTTGTGGGTTGTCCTTGGCCGATGGATCAGGGAACTTTTAGCAATGCATTGAACACCATAAACGGACAATCGTTTGAGGAGAATAAATTCCAGATTGCCCAACAAGTTTTTAGCAGCAATTGTATGACGGTTGCTCAGGTAAATCAGATCATGGGCTTGTTCAGTTTTGAAGATACAAAACTCGATTTTGCCAAGTTTGCGTATGGCCGAACCTATGATTTGAGTAATTATTTCATGGTAAATAATGCATTTACGTTTTCATCGAGTGTCGATGAATTGAATGCGTTTATCAATAGCCAGCCGCGCAGGTAAATAGTAATTATTGATCGTGAAGGCAGTCTTATTTTTTAGGACAGCCTTTTTTTGTTTTATCCGTGTATCCTTGCACGCTGTTCATAGTTTTCAATCATGCCCGCTTCGAATTCGAGAAATTCATTCCAACGCGCATCAACATCGATTCCGGCGGGAATGCCAAATTTTCGGGCAAGTTTTAGAAACATAGTATGGTGGCCGGCTTCACTCGCCATTAATTCTTTATAAAATAAAGCCAGTTCGCTATCTTCGATGTGCTCGCTGAGTACTCTGAATCGTTCGCAACTTCTTGCCTCAATCATCGCAGCAAAAAGTAATTTCTCGACCAGTTGACCGGCTTTTGAATTACCTTTTTTCAAGAAGCCCAGTAATTCGTTTACGTATTCATCTTTTCGTTCCTGACCGAGTTTGAAACCTCGTTTCATGATAATTTCATGCACGCGGCTGAAATGCTCCATCTCTTCCTGCGCAAGTGCCGACATTTCCTGAACCAATTCAGGAAATTCAGGAAATTTAACGATTAGGGAAATCGCAGTAGATGCTGCTTTTTGTTCGCAATAGGCATGATCGGTAAGTACCTCCTCGAGATCTTTCTCTACTAAATCGGCCCATCTCGGATCAGTTACGTGTTTTAGTCGAAGCATAGCTGTTCAAATTGAACTGCAAATTTATACTATTCAAATAAAGCCTGATTAACATGGTTGACATTGCTCATATTTTTTGGATGTATCCGATGCTAAATTCATTTCATCAAATAGACAGCATATGAAAAAGCCTAATCGAATTGCGTTGTGGATGGATTCTGCAAGTGCCCGGTTTTATGTTCCGTTTCAGGATTTAAACACAATTCAAATCATGTATTCGGGAATTGAATCCCAGCCTCGGATACCGGGAGAAACGCCCGACGGGACACATTGGGATAACCGCAGCTCATCCAATGAATTTAAAAAAGAACAACGCGAAAAAGAGCTTTACGCGCGATACTTTGAGGAGATAAGACAAATTTTACTGCCTTATTCTGAAATTCTACTCTTGGGACCCGGACAGTTAAAGAAAGAACTAAAAAATAAATTGCTGAAAAGCATTTCTTTTAAAGAGAAAACATTTTTTGTTGAAAATGCAGGAGCATTATCCGAAAGGGATTTTGCAGATTGGACAGATCGCTATTTTAACACACTCGATGCTGGAAAAACGATGCTCGAGGAACCTAAAAACGTACGGATTTAAAATGTTGATTCGGTCTTCTATAGCGAAGCATCTAAGGCAATTTTTGAAAATCGTACACTGTTCTCAACGGCTTCTTTAATTGGCCGATATTGCGCTCCCATTTGAAGCGATTTTTGATTGTCGTAGCGGTTTTTTGAACTTCCCATTTTAAACAAATCGTTCTGCAACAGGTGTTTTTTCGATTGTCCTAATCGTAAAATGAATTCTGTTGCGGAGCCTATTTTGAATACTGTTTTACTTAAAGGGTAACGCGGCGGCGAAACATTCAAAGCTGTACATACGATTTGGAGGAATTCTTTCTGACTTAGGTTTTCAGCACTCAAAATTACCCTCGAGCCCGAAACTTTTTTAGTCCATTGCAACACGCAAAACGCTGCAAGATCGCGAACATCAATAAAGCCGCTGCTGCCATTCAGGTAAAAAGACATGCCCCGCTTCAAGCGGCTGTACAGCGTATTTAAATTTCCATTTTCGCCGGTTGGGCCTATCACAACGGCAGGATTAAAAATTTGAATTGCAAGCCCTTCCTCTTTTGCACGCCATACTTCCTGCTCAGATAAGTATTTACTCAATGCATAATTGCTGTGGTTTTTGTCTTGTTTCCAGAAATAGTCCTCATCAACAAACCCTTCGGGATTTGGGCCGAGGCTGGCAACAGAACTCATGTGACCGAACCATTTTACGGAAGTGTTTAGGCAATAATCCACAAGATCGGCGGTGCAACGCACATTAATGTCGTGCATTTTATTACGGTCTGACGATGCTGTTGAAACCAAGCCCGCGCAGTGAAATACGGTTTCGACCGAATTGAGATATTCATCGTATCGGGCTATATCACGTAAGTCGCCTTCTATCCATGTGATGCCTGAAGAAAGGTTTTCATCAAGGTTATAGTGCTTCAACAGACATGAAAAAAAAGCAGTCGCCTTATGAGAATTACGCGTCAATGCACGTACAGCATGCCCTTGCTGGAGTAACTCGAGTAAAATGTGGGAACCGATAAGCCCGGAAGCTCCGGTTACGAATATGGCCGACATGCAATTTCTTTAAGCAGCGAAGCTAAGCAGTAAATAGTGCTGCAGCAAGAATTAAAAATGAAATTACTATTTTGCAACAAAGAAACTGCCTTGAAAAAACACACTTTCGCATTGTTACTGGTTTTAGGATTTGTATCCAATGCATTTGCCACGGGCGGGCTTTCCGGTTCAAGTCCTCGGCCGTTTCGGCTTCGCTTCAACTGCCTGCGGGCTTTCCCCTGCAATCCCTGGCGGGTAAGCGTTAACGAATTCCTGCCGTATTCCAATCGTTCATCGAAAATACATATTATGGAATATCGAAAAATGGGATGCTGCCTGGTGCATTGCCATCTCGGCTTTGCTCTTTCCAGACTTAAGTCCGGCGCTTTAAACCCAGATTATGCGTTAGGACTTCGTTATGAGAGTCTAAAATACAAAATATCAGAAACTTAGATTCGAAAAGCGTAGCAGCGCTACGGTTTGAGAATATATGTTTCCGCCCCTGGCGGATCCTGATTTGAAGTAGTTTAGGCTCGGAATAGATTTCCTAATGCATATTCTGGGTTAAATGAGGTTCGGAGCTTGATTTTTCCGGTGATCTACTAAATTGATGAGATACATACGTACGCGTCAATCAAAAAACTAAATCACAAGCGTGAATCGCGTGTTGGGCGATGTATTTAAAATTTCTGTAACGAATACTTTGTTTTCACCAGCGCATTCGCAGAATGTTTTATCCGTTTTAAACGTTTATAAACGTTTATTTACGACTATTTAATTCCAATAAGTTCATATTTGATATTCAATAATTCCAATATGAATGATTTAAGCAGAATATCATCGACAATCGAATGGAAACGTTCTATGGATTTGGCCATTTCGATGCACCAGGTCACGCGGCAGATGATGAGCGATAAGCCCGACAAATCCGATAAATCCGACAAATCCGACAAATCGGGTAGCGACTCGTTGGCTGAGCGCCTTATACAAGCCGTTTTTAAAGTCGAATCGCGCATTACCGAGAGTTATCATTCCTGGGTATTTACACAATCTGAACTCTTTTGCATGGCGCGTTATCATTTATCCGAAACCGAATTTTACCTCGAATGTGCCTATCGGCAGCGGTCTATAACGCATCAAGATTACTGCCGCCTGCAGAGCGATATAAGCTATGTGCGCTTTCTACTGAATGCGCGAATCGAAAATCTTCAGAAAAAGAAACCGCTTTGGCTCAATTAATCGAACGACTGGTTCTCGGTGCCGCTCATCTCAATCATGCGGGCGTAATCCTCAGGACTTAGATCGTTGTAATAGAAATTCACCGGATTTATTGCTTCTCCATTTTTATGCACCTCATAATGCAAATGCGGACCAACCGATTTCCCAGTATTTCCTACCAATCCAATAACATCGCCGCGTTTAACACGTTGGCCCGGACGAACCATAATCTTGCTCATGTGGCCGTACAAGGTCATGTAGCCATAGCCGTGATTGATGCGCACGTGATTTCCGTAACCCGAAGCATCGGCATCTGCGCGCATAATAACGCCATCGCCGGTTGCATAGATTTCTGTTCCAACTGCTGCGGCAAAATCCATCCCGGCATGAAACTTCGTGGTTTTGTAAATTGGGTCGGTACGATAACCATAACCCGATGCCATGCGCTTCAACTCCTTGTTGCTAACAGGCTGAATGGCCGGAATGCAGGCAAGCATGGCCGCTTTATTCCGAATCATCCCCAAAATTTCGTCGTATGATTTACTTTGAATTACCAATTGCTTCGACAAAATGTCGGTCCTGCGCATGGTTTCCGTTAATAAATCGCGGTTTTCGAAATCCTTGTATCTGCTGTAGCGGTTCACTCCCCCAAAGCCCGCCTTGCGCACCTCATCGGGAATCGGTTCGGCCTCAAAAACCACACGGTAAATGTTATCGTCGCGATCCTGCAAATCTTCAAGCACCACACTCATCTGCTGCAGGCGCTGATTTACCAGGTCGTAATCCAACTTCATCCGCTCAATTTCACGTTCCAGCTGCTTTTCTTTCGGCGAGTCAATCGTATTGTAGGCAATCAAAATCCCCAACGCTGCGAAAACCAATCCGGTAGCAGCAAACGACAAAAAGCGCATCATACGCTCCCGCGTTCCGGGTTTTACGCGCTCATAGCTAAGCGACTTGGTATTGAACTGGTACCGAACCTTTGCCAATGATAGATAGTTTGTGGGTGCAAAAGTACGGTCTTTTTAATTAGTGTACCCTCTGAATGCATCAATTTCGCCCTCCGGCAGATTACCACATCATTACCCTACCATGAATAAGAGGTTTAGAGAATCTTAATTTTTGTTAAAACATCCTTATGGTATGCGCTAGGTAATTCATGCCAATAGCTTTCTCTTGCAAGCAAATCAATACCAATTGATTGAATTCGTGATTGAATTTACCTGACCATGTACCAAATTTAATTTTGTTTTGTATGGTATTCGGCAGTATGTTTACTTCTCAGTTTCTGTTTTCTCAAAAGCTTTGATTACAATTGTATCGAAAGTGCACTCGTTCGTTGTATTAGATTTTTCTCGGTTTACGAATAATTGAGCATGTTCATTTATACAACAGTTGAAGCCATTTATTTCAATGCATTCAGATTTACTTGATTTACGTTAAGTACTATTTCGACTATATAATTATTTCAGTAAAGAATAGTGCCGATTTGGAAAATGAAAGAGTGAAAGAATTGTAAGTGTATGGAAAAGAATAGATTATTGATTTGCGACGACCATTTAATTTTTTGCCAGGGAATTGGCGATCTTATTCGCTCTAATTATCCAGACATTTCAATTACGCATTGCTCCAGTATTTCCGATGCGCAAAATCAGCTGGATGCAATCGGATTCAGTACCTTGATTGTAGATATTAAATTGTCGGATGGCAATGGTATTGATTTTATCATGCGCAATAAAGATAAATTAACTGATGCAACGGTAATCGTTCTTTCGGCATATTACAATCCCTATTTTGTAGATAAAGCCAGACAGGCCGGTGCGCACTATTTTATAAAAAAAGAACAAGGAGCAAGCGATTTATTTAAGGCCATTGAAAAGAATTACCCCAGTTTTTTAAGTGAGCAAGATGTCGAAAACGATAAACACACCATGTCGATTCTTCTTTCAAAGCAGGAGAAAGAAATTGTGTATTTAATATCGCTCGGACATGTGAGCAGGGAAATCGCCGAATTGCTTTCTATCAGCAAAGCAACTGTCGATACCCATCGTAAAAACATACACCGTAAATTAAATACGACCAACACAGCCGAGCTGCTCAAATTGTTGCATGAAGATAAAATTTAGTGGCCTACTGGCTTTCTTTATTTGCGTATGGTTTAATGCATATGCACGCGCTGAGGATTATAAATTTTATTGTGCAGTTGATTCGCAATCGAATTGTAAGGTAAATGAATTACATAAACTGAGTTGGAAAGCTGTAAAACCTGAAGAACAAATTAAGTTTGGTTATAACTCGAATGCAACAATTTGGTGCAAATTAATTTATCAAAGGCCCCATGCCCAACAATCATTTTATTGGCTTTTTGATAATATCCACCTCGATTCTGTTACACTTTATAAGAACGAAAAGCAGGTAGCATTGCTTGGCGACAGAACCAATCAGCGAAGTTCGTTTTTACACGGAAATGCTTTTCAGCTAGTAAACACTTCGGCAAATGACTCGTTAACGCTTCTGGCAGCGGTAAAGAAAATGCATACCACCATTGAATTTTCGATGAGTGTAAACGACGCTGATACGCTGCTTACAAAGTCGAATCGCCGACTTGCTGCTTCATTCACTTTTCTGGGTATTGCGATTATTCTGCTTGCACTTACAGGGTTTGTATATTACAGACTGAAAAAGAAATGGCACCTGTATTACTTGCTTTACACCCTCATGGGCGTGTTATTTGTGCTGGTAAATTTGGGGATTTTACGCTATTTTGTTTTTCCTGAATTTCTGTATTTCAGTGAGCTGCGCATTTATTCAAGTTGTTACTGGTATTTGTTGATGGGCGTTTTCCTTTCTGAAACCATTCATTTTAAGGAAAACAATTACAAGCTATATCAACTCTTTATGGGCAATCAATATGCCGTTTTTGCCTTGTCAATTTTAGCCTTGCTATTTCTTTTTACCGGTAATTTTACGTTGCTGCAGTATACTACCTACATTATATTTATTGTGTTCTTTGTGAATATTGTTGTGTTATTTCGCGCGGTATGGTTGGCATTTCAACGCCAAGAACCGCTGGCAAAATATGTGGTCTTTTCGTTTTTACCCAGTATTTTATGGGGCATTAGTTTGATTTTAAATATCGCCGGACTGGGCGCTTATTTAAAAGGTTTCGATTGGATTAACTGGATCATTGCTTACGAAATGATTCTTTTTGGTTGGCTACTTATAAAAGACTATGTGCTCACCATTGAAAGCAATACGCTATTGGAAGAGAAAATTATCCATACCGAAAAAACGACCAATAAAAACATCGAGTCGGCTCGTTTAAAGGAACGTCGGCAAATTTCGGATTTATTGCACGATAAAATTTCTACAGATGTAGCGCGCACCATGCAATCGCTCGATTTGGATGAAGTGGCCAAAGCCCGCGAACATATTTCTGAATTGGGTAAAAATATTCGAAACCTTTCGCATACCATTTTGCCTGTAGAATTGGAGCACGGTGCATTGGCGCAAGCTGTTCGGCATCATGTAAACAATTTGAATGCAGATCGATCAACAGAATTAATCAGTTTTCAAGCCTATGACTTTCCGGAGCATATCGATAAGAGTTTAGCCTTGAGTTTGTATTTAACCCTGCTTGAATTACTCCAAAATGCATTGAAGCATGCGGGGGCAAAAAGCATTCGTGTTGAACTTTATTGCTATCCAACAGAATATGTATTTACGGTAATCGACGATGGAAAAGGCTTTGCAACAGGACAGCAGTTTGGATTCGGTTTAAACAACATTGCTGCTCGCATCAAGGATTTGGGTGGTGAATTTAGTTTGAGTGCCAAGCCCGATGAAGGCGTAAACTGCATGCTCATGATTCCGATTGAAAATACCCATTAATGGGTATTGATAATAAATACGATAGACCATAATTTCGGCCACAATTCTGTTGAGTGCTTTATCTACCCTGTAATACCATTTTATGAATCAAAAAGTTTGTATTTACGGCCTTCTCTTGTTGGGGCTGTTCCTGCACCAAAAAAGAAGTTGGGGCCAAACGGTTCTCACTTTTTCAGTAAACCAACCACAAACACCCTTAACCATCGATGCCGGCAGTAATCTGCAATTGATTGCAGGCAACTCGGTGCAGCTTGGTGGCGCCCCCACAGCCAGCGGAGGGTTTGGAAATTACCTTTACGCATGGGACAATGCCGAGTATCTCAACGATGCCAGCATTGCCAATCCTACGGCTTCGGGCTTTACCTCGGCAACCACCTTTACCCTTTCGGTAAGCGACAGTGCCGGCGTGTGTTTCAAACAAGCTCAGGTTGTGGTTGATGTAATCGCTTCATTGCCGAATTATAACAATAGCACAAACAACCTAAGCATCAATCCCAATCCGTTTTTTGATTTCATCCAACTCGATGCCTCACAGCCGCTGCTCAACGTTTCGCTCTGCAGCATTACAGGGCAATCATTAATTGTTTCACAAAACCTGAATGCAGCGCAAAATCTTCGCATCGAAACAAGCCATCTTCCCGAAGGCATTTACCTCGTTTGTGCAACTTATGTTAATGGAACCCAGCAATTCAAGAAATTATGCAAAACCGCTACACGTTAATCGCTTTATTTTTCGCGCTTCTTTTTACAAAAATCCTTAGCGCCCAAACTACCTTTTTATGCGCTGGCGAGCAAGTTACCCTCGAGGCTGGGGCAAATTACTGGGGAACGCCTCAATGGGAGTATTCCGGCGATGGAGTTACCTGGAATGCCGTTTCCGATCAAGCAACATTTTCGTTTACCCTTAACGCGGGTAATAGCGGATTATACCGTTTGAGCTATACTGCCGATGATTGCAGCTATTTTTCGGAAACCAAAGAAATTCGTGCACTTTCTGATTCATTTGCGATTCGAAGTTTTTTTAGTGATAATGTGATACCCAACGATGCCAATCCGGTGTATTGGTACCAAAGC
>CANMGM010000054.1 GCA_947497195.1 Bacteroidota bacterium | reverse complement strand
TCGTTGCTACGGTATTGATAAGGCATGAGCGTTTGCTGAATCGTTTCGGCAAATCTGAACCGAATGTTTTCAATCGTTAATTTTCCCTGCTCGATTTTGTTCAAATCAAGGATATCACTCAATAAGCGAAGCAGCGTATCGCCCGATGAACGTATCAGCTCGAGATATTTACGGTTCTCTTCTGTTGGCTGATTGCGAATTAGCAAATCGGTAAATCCTAAAATTCCGTTGAGCGGCGTACGAATTTCGTGACTCATGTTCGCCAGGAATCCAGATTTAGCGCGACTGGCATTCTCGGCAGTTATTCGAGCTGTTTCGGCATCTTTTGTAGCTTTTTCCAGCTCTGAGGTACGGAGCGCGACTTTTTCCTCAAGCCATCGCTGTTGTCCCTCGATGTTTCGAATGCGGTAACGATAGGCCCCATACATGATCGATAAGCCGGCGATGCTAACCAATACAATAAACCACCAAGTTTTCCAATAAGGCCGTTTAATCAATATAGTAATTTCTACACCCTTTTCGTTCCACAAACCGTCGCTATTAGAGCCTTTCACACGAAATACGTATTCGCCCGGACTTAAATTCGAATACGATGCAAAGCGCCGATCGCCCGAATACACCCAGTTTTCGTCGAACCCTTCGAGCATGTAGGCAAAGCGATTTTTATCGGCAAGTGCATAACTAAGCGACGAGAACTCGAAACTTAAATAGTTCTGATTGTAGGGCAATTCAATGCGTTCGCTCAGATTCATCTCCCGGTCGAATACCTTGAAACTTGTAAGCACGACCGGAGGAAGGAAATTGTTCCCCGGTATTTCATCGGGATAGAACCAATTCATGCCGGCAATGCCTCCAAAAATTAATTCGCCCGTACTGAGTATAATGCCCGAACCAATGTTAAACTCCTTACTCTGCAAGCCATCCAACACGTCATAGTTCCGAAATTTACGCGTTTTTGTATCGAAGCGAGCCAGTCCGCTGCTGGTCGAAATCCACAAGCCCCCTTTTTTATCATCGATGATGGAATATACCATATCGTCGGGTAATCCATCGCGCGCCGTGTACAAGGTAAATTTTCCGCTCTTGCGGTCGAGTCGGTTTAATCCACCACCGAAGGTTCCAACCCAGAAAAATCCCAGCTGATCCTCGCAAAGCGAAATAACACTGTTGTTCGACAAACTGCTGGTATCGCCGTTTACCTTTTTATACGTTTTGAATTTCTGCGTATTTCGGTCGAAATCAACAAGACCTCCTCCGAGCGTGCCGGCCCAGAGCCTTCCGAATCGATCTTCGCTGATGCAATAAACACTATTTGTAATCTGATTATCGGCTACACTTCGGTCGGGTCGAAAGAGCTGAAAACGACCCGAATCGGCATCAAACTTCAGAAGGCCTTTGCGGTTTCCTGCCCAGATTTCGCCATTACGCGCCTGATAAACCGTATGCATTTCGTTGTTTAGCGAATTGGGATTGAAGGAATCGAAGCGGTATACTTTTAAGATTTTTCGCGATGAAGCATCAAACAAGAGCAACGAATTGGACGTCCCAATCCAGAATCGCCCTTTCTTGTCGAATAACATCGCTCGGATTTCATTGCTAATATTTTCATCCTTCAACTGCCCGTTTAGCGATATGCGTTCGAACTTGCGAGTTGAATTGTTAAACAAATTGAGTCCGTCGCGCGTTCCAATCCACAAAATGCCTCCCTCCTGCTCCAAAAAACAGGTTACATTGTTGCTCGACAAACTTCCGGGATCATCGGGAATACGCTGAATTTTTCTGAACCGCCCATTCAGTTTACTGTATAAATTAATTCCTTCGGCTGTAACAATCCAGGTAACGCCGCTTCTGTCGCGGAACAAGTGAAGCACATCGTTATTCAGCAGCGAATTGGGCTTGGCAGGGTCGTTAAAAATATAGGTAAATGTATTGGTTTGCGGATCGAGGATGTTAAGCCCTTCGGAAGTAGCAATCCAGATTGTGCCATTTTCGGTTATCGATAAATCGTGTACATAATTGCTCGAGATGCCTCCATTGGTTTTGGGATTGTTTTCGTAGAGCACGATTTTGCCATTTCGTCGGTCGAGCGTCATCAATCCGCCACCATAGGTTCCAAACCAGATATTGCCCGAGAAATCTTCAATAATGCACGAAATATTGGTATTGAGTTGTTCCTGGTCTTCGAGCTTTAAGTTCTGAAAATTGGTGAAGCGCGAATTCTCCGTCTCAAGTTTGTTGATGCCTCTGCGCGTTCCAATCCATAAATCGCCGCTGCGGTCGCGCACAATCACATTAATAAAATTACTCGAGACACTGCCTGCATCGCGCCCCGAATATTGAAAAGTTTTAAACGCCTGACTTTTAGGCGAAAAACGAACAATTCCACCTCCGAAAGTACCCAGCCAGAGATTGCCCTGCAAATCTTCTTCAATGGCTCGTACATCGTTAAACGATAAGGAATTCACATTGCTCGGATCGTGCTTATACCGCACAAATTCATTGGTTTTGGGATTAAGCCGGTTTAGTCCGCCCCAGGTACCAACCCATATAAGCCCATCTTTATCGGCATATACGGCATTAACGTTGTTATGCGCCAAACTGTTAATTTCGCGCGGATCGTGCCTGTATGCTTTTACAGCATAGCCATCGAAACGGTAAAGCCCATTGCTTGTTCCAAACCAAATATATCCCGAAGGATCCTGTGCATGGCAGGTAATGTTACTTTGATAAATCCATTTTTGAGTATTGATGCGCTCAAATTCCAAAGCCTGCACCTGCGCAAAACTGCAATACGGCAAGAGCACAAATACGAAAAAGAAGCGGAGCGCCTTCAAACCTGTTCCAATCACTGCAGCAAGTTAGCGAAACTGCCAAATATTAAAAGGTATACGTAAGGATTTTGGATCTTTTTTTCGATTAATGCAATAAAGAAAAGAATGCATCGTTTTGCCTGTGTACTTCAAAAAAGCCTATGCAAAAAATATCTACTACTCACGATTTAATCCGCTTTTATTTTGGTGAATGCAGCCGAGAAGAAGAAAAATTGATTCTTGGCGATTTGCAGGAAATTGGTTTGGATACCGATCAATTATCGGATGAATTAAATTCCGGCACATTCAGCGAACATGGACCCAGCGATGCAACGGTTATGCGTTTACTTCAGTTTTCGCAATCGCTTCATTTCTACGAAACGAAGGTTACAGGTCTAAAAGCAGAGATTACGGCAAATTAAGTGTAGTTTTTCCCAAGCATCCCGGTTCGAGTTTTCGGCCGGGATTTTTTATTTTCGCCCATGACCATTAAAGAACGCTACGGCTTTGTAGTTGATTATTTCTCCAAACACCGTCCGCAGGCCGAAACCGAATTGGCGTACAACAATCCGTTCGAACTGCTCGTTGCCGTAATTCTTTCGGCACAATGCACCGATAAACGGGTAAACCTTATTACGCCCGCTTTGTTCAGGCAATTTCCGGATGCCGAAAGCATGGCAGCTGCTTCTGTGGAGGAAATCTTTTCGCTCATTCGTTCCGTTTCGTATCCAAACAACAAGGCCAAGCATTTAAAAGGTATGGCCGAAATGCTCTTGCGCGATTTCAATAGCGAAGTTCCGGAGCGCATCGAAGATTTGGTAAAACTGCCCGGGGTTGGACGAAAAACCGCCAATGTTATTGCCTCTGTGGTGTTCAATCAGGCCGCGATGGCGGTCGATACGCACGTGTTCCGTGTTTCGGCAAGGCTCGGACTAACGCGCAATGCCAAAACGCCACTGGAGGCCGAAAAGCAGCTGATGAAGTATTTGCCCAATGCGATTGTTCCACTTGCCCATCACTGGCTTATTTTGCATGGTCGTTATGTATGTATGGCTCGCAATCCGGCCTGTACAGCATGTGACCTTAAAGAAATCTGCTTGCATTTTAAAGGCAAAAAAGGGATAAAAACATCGCTTTCGAAACCTACGAAAGCCAAACAATCGGCGGCAAGCATTGTTAAAAAGAAAAACAAATTAATATGACACATTTAAAAGCCGGCGACAAAGCCCCTGATTTTAGCGGATTGGATCAGGATGGAAATGCAATTTCATCGAACGACTATGCAGGTAAAAACTTGGTAGTGTATTTTTATCCAAAAGACGACACGCCCGGTTGTACTGCCGAAGCTTGTAACCTGCGCGACAATTACGCAGCCCTGCAAAAAGCCGGATTTGAAATTCTGGGAGTGAGCACCGACCCGGTAAAATCGCACCGAAAATTTGTGGATAAATACAATTTGCCATTTCGCTTACTGGCCGACACCGAGAAACAGGCGGCTGAAGCATTCGGTGTTTGGGGATTGAAAAAATTTATGGGGAAGGAATACATGGGCGTTAGCAGAACGACATTCGTCATTGACGGAAATGGCGTCATTTCAAAGGTGATTGACAAAGTAGAAACCAAGGACCATGCTGCTCAAATCCTTTGAAAGAAAGGAATAATTCAAATTTTGTCGGCAAAGTGTGTTTAAAAAATAGTTTTTAACATTTGTACTTTGCTTTATATTTTTGACGTATTTCGTGGCAAATCTATTCTCCATCCAAAACAAAAATCACATGAACACCGAAAAACTCAAAGCGCTACAGGTTATTATCGACAAGATTGATAAGACATACGGCAAAGGAACCATCATGAAGATGGGTGATCAGGCCGTTGAACAAACAGAAGTTATTCCTTCCGGATCGGTAACGCTCGACATTGCATTGGGCGTTCATGGCTTTCCAAAAGGGCGGATTATCGAAATTTACGGTCCGGAGTCTTCGGGAAAAACCACATTGGCAATTCACGCAATTGCACAAAGCCAGAAGATGGGCGGAATTGCGGCCATTATTGATGCCGAGCACGCCTTTGATCGCTATTATGCCGAAAAACTCGGCGTGGATGTCGAAAACCTTTTAATATCGCAGCCCGACAATGGCGAACAGGCGCTTGAGATTGCCGATAACCTGATTCGTTCAGGCGCAATCGACATCATCGTTATCGACTCCGTTGCAGCACTTACACCAAAGAGTGAAATCGAAGGCGAGATGGGTGATTCCAAAATGGGACTGCAGGCACGCTTGATGTCGCAGGCCTTGAGAAAACTAACTGCAACAATAAGCAGAACGGGTTGTACGTGTATTTTCATCAATCAACTTCGCGAAAAAATAGGCGTCATGTTCGGCAACCCCGAAACAACCACAGGAGGTAACGCGCTTAAGTTTTATGCGTCTATTCGTTTGGATATTCGCCGCATCGGGCAAATAAAAGATGGAGAAACTGTTGTAGGAAACCGCACACGTGTTAAAGTAGTGAAGAATAAAGTAGCACCTCCTTTCCGTACCGCCGAATTTGACATTATTTATGGTGAAGGAATCTCTCGGATTGGAGAACTCATCGACCTTGGTGTTGAGCACAACATCGTAAAGAAAAGCGGATCATGGTTTAGTTTCGAAGATACCAAACTTGGTCAGGGTCGCGATGCTGTTAAGCAACTGCTCACTGATAACCCTGAACTTGCTGAACAAATCGAGAGTCGCATCGTAGATGCGGTGAAGGGCGCTGTATTGGCCTGATTTTAATTTCATTTCAAACAGTCGATTTAAAAAATGTTCAGAAAAGCCCCTGCTTCAAGGGGCTTTCTTATTTTTGTACCCTCTTGAATTTTCTTTCCAACCGATAATTTTCAGTTTAAAAAATGAAGCGTCTGTTATTTTCGATTTGCCTGTTTGTAGCATTCTTCATGTTTAGCTGTGGAAATACCAAGCATGATTTAAACAACATAAACGGCATGAACGCCGCGCTAACTGAAAACCCGGCTGATACTGCAGCCCGTTTTGCCCGCGCAAAATATTATCAGGCCAAAGGTCGAAACGATTCCGCTTTGGCCGATATGCAGGTGCTGGTTAAAACGGATTCGTTACGCCCCGATTATTACCTCACAATGGCCGATATTTATCTGGCTGTAAACCAAACACGGTATACCCGCAAAGCACTTCAACGGGCAATAAGTCTGAACAGCGAGCTCGAAAGCGCCCACATGAAACTTGCAGAACTTTATTTATACGTCGAAATGCGCCAGGATGCACTCAATGAACTCAACGAGGTGTTGAAGCGAAACAAGAATAACCCTAAAGGCTATTATCTAAAAGGGATGATTTACAAAGAAAGTGGCGATACGGCACTGGCGATTTCATCCTTTATCACAACCACCGAACAGGATCCGAATTATGCGCTGGCTTACGAACAGCTTGGGCTAATTTATGCGGCCAAAGGCGACAAACGCAGCCTCGATTTTTATACAAATGCACTTCGCATCAATCCAAAAAATTCCTTAACACGCTACAACATCGGCTATTTCTACCAAAGTTCTGGCGATACGGCCAATGCACTGAAAACGTATCGCGAACTCATTTCAATCGACCCTACATTTGCGAATGCCTATTACAACATCGGCTTTATTTTATTTGAGCTAAAAAACAATCCGAAAGATGCGGTGCCGTATTTTTTGCAGGCCGCTGCGGCCAAACCCGGATATATTGAAGCAATTTACATGAGCGGTTTATGCAACGAACGTTTGGGAAACAAAGAACTCGCATTGAAAGATTATACTTCGGCACTCAGACTTGATCCAAACTTTGCACTTGCACAGCGCGCATTTGAACGTTTGGGTGGGAAACTCTGATTTGGTGCTTGGAGATTCATCCCCGCAACGTACCTTTAGCCCATGCAATCCATCACGCTAATTATCGTTTTAATTACTTGTGGCGTTTCGATTCTGGCCTTCCAACAGCCCGACTTGATGCAGAAACTCCAATTTAATCCGTACACCATTAAACGGCGCAATCAATGGTATCGCTTCGTAACACATGCACTGTTACATGCCGATTGGATGCACTTAATCATCAACATGCTGGTGCTGTATTCTTTCGGACAAAGCACGGTTTACTTCTTTACTGTTTACCTCGGAGATTTAGGCATACCGGCATTTTTAGCCATGTATATTTTAGCGGTGATTGCAAGTTCGGTGAGTACATACCGCAAACATCAAGACAATCACTGGTACAACGCAGTCGGAGCTAGCGGGGCAGTTTCGGCAGTATTGTTTTCGCACGTATTATTTTCACCGCTAACACAAATTTATCTTTACGGTATTTTGCCTCTGCCCTCTTTGCTTTGGGCTGCACTTTACGTTGGATACAGCATGTGGAGCAGCAAAAGTTCGAGCGACAATATAAACCACGAGGCACATCTTTGGGGAGCGTTGTTTGGTTTGGTGTTTACAGCGGTTGCCTGTCCGGGAGTTTTGCAGATGTTTTTCTATCAGATTCAAAACATACGCTAATGAGAAAAGCTGTGTTTTTTGACCGCGATGGCATCGTTAACCGCGAACTAGGCGATTATATTATGCAGTTTCATGAATTCGAACTGCACGAACCGGTAATCCCCTTTTTAAAAGAAGTTAAACAACATGGTTTTCTAACCATCATCATCACAAACCAAGGTGGCATTGCGCGTGGCTTTTACGACCATGCACTTGTGAAGGCCTGCCATGACTTTTTGCAACAACACCTTGCCCCTCAGAAACTTGCATTCGACGCAATTTACTATTGCCCGCACAATCCGCAATTTGGCGAGTGTCTCTGCCGCAAACCCAAGGGATTACTTGTAGAAAAAGCGATTGCACGGTTTGAACTCGATAAAAGCGCCTGTTTTATGGTTGGCGATAAAATGCGTGATGTAGAAGCGGCAACTGCAGCAGGAATTAAGGGATACCTTTTACCCCCAAATCCAACCACCGAGGAATTAATGCAATGTCTTGAAAATCATGTCTGACTGGGTTTTCTCGGACGGCGATTTTATTCGGCGCGAAGAAGCTTCCTTAAAGTTATCGAACCGTTCGTTGAATTACGGCGATGGTTTATTTGAAAGCATACGCATTGTAAATGGAAAGCCCCTTTTCTTTAATGACCATTGGGAGCGTTTGAAGCATGGGATGGGACTCTGCGGCTTTGCTGCGGAAAGGTTGAGCGCATCAGAAATACGCAACATTGCAGCTGAATTAATCGAAAAAAACAAGGTAAAAGGTGGACGTTTGAGGTTGCTTGTTTACCGCGACGCAGAAGGATTTTACAGGCCCGAAACAGACGAAGTAAAATGCTTTATGTCGACAAATGAAACAGAACATGATTGCTTTGTATGGAACAATAAAGGCTTGCAAACAGGTCTTTACACGGCAATAAAAAAGCCGCACAATCTGCTCGCCGAAATCAAGTCGACCTCGGCCTTAATGTACGTTTTGGCTGCACGAGATGCGCGTGAAAGCGGATGGGATGAGATTTTCCTGCTCAACGAATCAGGTATGTTGTGTGAAGGAAGCTCCTCTTCTGTTTTCCTGGTCGATGAAAACCAAAACATTCATACGCCTGCTTTAAATCAGTCACCACTGCCGGGTGTGATGCGTAAACATGCAATCCGTCTGATTCGGGAATCTGGCATGAAGTGCACCGAACGGGAAATTTCAGCCGATGAACTTTTAACTGCCCGCGAAGTTTTTGTGACGAATGCCATTCAGGGAATTCGTTGGGTTGTTTCGTATCGCGAAAAACGGTATTTTAATACTATCGGGAAAAAAGTATTTCAGTTGTTGCTGCATGAAATTGAGAACCTGCGCTCAATTTAAATTCGGATTGTCGGGGAAGTTCGCCCAAATTGCTTTTTCGGAATTGGTAGATCGTAATAGTTCGCCCCATAACTGCTGCGGTTCTTTTCTGAGCAGTTCGGCAGGCCTCTCAAAAACCATCCACGATTCTTCGCGCATCTCGGCATCAAGCTGGCCGGCATCCCAACCCGAATAGCCTGCAAAAAAACGAATCTTTTCGGGGTCAATTATAGCGGCGGGAATGAGTTTCTTCAATTTGTCGAAATCGCCACCATAGTAAATACCACCGCCAATCTCGAAATGACTTCCGATCAATTCAGGAATTGCATGAATAAAAAATAAGGCTTCCTTGCTCTGTTTTTTCGGCTAAAAGCACAACCGAACGGTTAAAATAATCGTCGTTGAGCAATGGCTCCGAAAGTAAAATTCTTCCTTTCTGTGGTTCTAAAATTGGTAACATATCCCGAGTTTTTTTTTCTGAACGAAAATTCTCCAGGTATGTTTCCTTTTTAACACACTCAAAATGTTAAAAATCACAAAGAAACGATCGGCTAATTTTTATTGTGTAACCAATTGGGCTTAATTCCCGACCTAGAAATTGCCGAAATTAAACAGATGTCCGTTCACCGCATTACTTGTGTTCACCGGATTTAAGGTCATCACCGGTATGAGTGAATCGTTTGCTATGATGTTTTGTTCTTCGGCACCAATCACATAACCACCGAGATCTTTTTCGGGATTGGTCATTATAATAATCAAATCGGCATCAACGCTGTTTGAGAACCGAATGGTTTCCTTGGCAAAATCGCCCTTGGGGGCCAGATGAACGCTTACATCGCATCCTCTTTCAAGAAGATAATTTGAAGCATATGCAAGATTGTTTCTCACCGCATTCGCAGCATATTCGTCGCTTTCGTGTGCTGCAAGGACATGGAATTTTGAAGCAAAAACCTTTGCCAACTCAGCTGCCCATACCAGTTTTTGTTTGGTTTCCTTCGAGAAGTCAATTGGCAATACGATGTTTTTATAACCATGCGATCGGATATCTTTTTTCTGCACTACAACGAAAGGACGATTTGCATGGTTGATTACCCGTAAGGCCTTGCTTCCGATAACATGCTGCATTCCTTTCACACCATGAGTTCCCATCAATACCAGCGAAGCATTTAAATCCTCAGCCGCATCACCAATTTCATCGAAAATGGAACCGTGACGGGTCGTGAACGAAGTATCAATTCCAGAATTCTTTTTGAATTCTTCGGCAATCGCACTGAGTTTCATATTTGCCTCTTCTTCTTTCTGCGCTTTGGATGATGCCGAACTTAAAATTCCTCCACCTTCGATGACATGCAGAAGCACGATTTTTTTTCGAAAGATTTTGCCCAGGTGGCCCGCATGACGCAATGCAAAGCCTGCAACTTCTGAAAAGTCTGTGGGAACTAAAATTATATCGGAATCAATTGGTTTGATGATAGCCTTGCTCATACAGTGTGATGCATTCTAATGTTTGGCGAATGTACAAAACATGTTTAAAACGAGTTGCATATATTTACCTGCTTTCAATCGGGAATTTTGTTATTTAGCAATGCAATACACATATACACTTAGTTTCCTTATTTCATGCCAGAATCTAAACGCAAAAACGATTTTTTGATCCGGAAACTGGGATCGGAACAAAATGTTTATGCCTTGTATGGCGCACTTTTCGGAATCGTTTTTCCGATTATCGGAACATTGATTGAATCCTATTCACGTTTCGATTCTGTCTCGTGGTCGGCTTTGATTATGGCACAGACGGAATCGCATTTGCTTTGGATTATCGACTCTGCACCATTATTTCTGGGTTTTTTCGCTTCGTTGGCAGGTCGAAATCTGGATATTGCCAGAGTCGTTAATGCTCAGTTAAAGGAACGATATGACCAAACGCTTGTGTTGCGCGAAATGGCCGATAGTGCAAACCGGGCAAAAAGCGAATTCCTCGCAAACATGTCGCACGAAATTCGAACGCCCATGAATGCTATCATTGGGATGAATTACCTGATGAAGAAATCGGATTTGAACCCAAGCCAGATTAGTTATAATTCCAAAATTGAAGTTTCAGCAAAAGCATTGCTCCGAATCATCGACGACATTCTGGATTTCTCCAAGATTGAAGCCGGGAAATTATCGCTAGAGT
The DNA here is from genome assembly GCA_947497195.1 of Bacteroidota bacterium. GTDB lineage: Bacteria > Bacteroidota > Bacteroidia > M30B66 > M30B66 > CAMCXT01. Next base: position 107 of record CANMGM010000054.1, on the reverse strand, counting down.
CTACAAGTATTCGCCTCGAAAATGTTGTTTCAGAGGTGGTTGATGCAGTTAATGTAAAACTGCAGAAGAAAAACTATGTGGAACTGGTCATCCATATCGATCCCTTG
>CANMGM010000053.1 GCA_947497195.1 Bacteroidota bacterium | reverse complement strand
TGTTCAACTGCCTCCGGATGTTGCTGGAGAAATTCGATTGCCTCCGTAAATTCTGCGGCCGTGTCGCAAATGAATGCATGCTCGCCGTGTTTTATCGGAATTCCTTCGGCGCCTACCGATGTACTAAGTATAATTCGCCCCAATGCAAGTCCTTCGATAATCTTTGCACGAATGCCGCCTCCACTGCGAAGCGGCACAATCATCATGCCCCGTGAAAGCATATAATCGGCTGCATTTTCGGCTTGTTCGATCCGAATTCGATCAGTTGCCCGATTGCTAATTGATTTGGGCATCGACTTTCCGGCAAGCGATAGATTTAACTGTGGAAAATGGGCAAATAATTGGGGCCATATTTTGTCGAGAAACCACTCAATGCCTTCACGATTCGGAAGCCAGTCCATGGAGCCAAGGTGAAAAATCTGAGCGGTATTGGTTGGATAACTTGTATTGGTATCTAAAATGCGAAGTGCCGGAATCCCTGCAACCACTGCTTTGCCTTTATAGCCATGCGTTCTGAAAAGGTTTAGATCAGACTCTGAGATGGCTACAACGCCATTAACACGCGCGAATAAACGCATTTCATCGTTTTTAAGGCGCTTACTCATAGTACGAAGATATAGCGCAACAAGCGGATTGGATGCTTCGGCTGCCATGCGCTCCCAGATTACATGTTCTGCATTGTGAGCGCGTAAAACAACCGGGATTTGCAATTCGGTCAGAATCGGGGCAATTAATGCGAGCGCAAAAACACTTTCGACCTGAACGATTTCATAGCGATTTTGCTTTATTAATCGGGCTATATCAAGGGCAATATCTATATTTTCGAACCGTTGGATATTGTAGGATGTGCGCGAAAAAAGGAAATTCTTTAGAGCTGCTAATGCCTTTATACGGGTATCGAGTTTTCCTGAGTAAAGTGTATCGGGATGCGCTGTGTTTTCAGCGGATATGATTGGCTGTCGAGGGGTATCTAGCACCCACTGATCGACCGAATGCCCGGCTTTGCGCAATCCCTCGGCCATTGCGCGCATAGCTATCTTGCCACCATCGAGCGGTGGGCTAAGATTTTTTTGCGAAATCTGAAGGATTTTCAAGCTAACTGAGAAGATTTTGAACGCATAAATATCTTCCTGAAAAGCCGCAGATATGCATCGCGATCAAATAGTGCAGAGTCGTGCGTTGCTTTGTAGGTAAGGAAGATTCCGATTGGCAAAAGCACCACCGATGATAGCCACATGCCCCAGAAAGGGGTTGCAACGGCTTCGCGTGCCAGTTTTTCGCCTGTAATAGAAACCATGTGGTAGGCAACGAAAAAGATGAGTGAGAATACGACAGGCATCCCGAGGCCACCTTTTTTTACTATTGCACCCAATGGTGCACCGATAAAAAACAATACAAGGCAGGCGAATGAAAGGGTAAACTTACGATGCCACTCGATTTGATGGCGGTATATGCGTTCTTCTTCCAAATCGAAGGATTGGATGGAGAAGTCGAGTGAGCTTTTGGAACTTCGTAGACCGTTTGAAGCTTGTTCTAAAATGCGTAATTGTTCGGCTTTAGAAAAATTAAGCAACACATTTTTACGATTCTTTAGAGGTATAAGACCATTTCCTTCATTAACACGTTCTAGCTCCGCATTTTTAGGGAGCGAATCGATGGGCGCACCCGTGATGGCCTGCATAATTTTAATTCGATTCCGTAAATGATTCTCGCCTGTATCGATGCGGGTCGAATCGCTGTTATCGTCGGGGCGTTTTACTTTATTCGAAATGCGCTGTTTTTCTTTACCCGAAAGCTCGGTTGAATACGTTTTACTGAGATCAAAAAAGGGGCTTCGGAACAAAATATTGGGCAGGAACGAGCGGTCGCGAATCAATTCTCTTTCCAATGTATCCGTTTCGGCTTCAAGCTGTGCCAGATTAAGCATCTGGTAATTTTTTTTGTAAAGGCGCTCATCGGTTTTCGCCATTTGAAAAATGGACAAATCGAAACGTATCAGATCTTCCTTGAATTGTTCGCGCAGAAAGGGAAACGAACGTCCCTTGCGCCGCTGTGAAGGCTCCGATTCGTTGTATGTGTAACCATTAAAAAGGCGCAATTCGAGGTAGCGTTTGTCGGCCGACTGCCCCATTTTACCACTCTCTGCAACGATGAGCCGTTTGTTACCATTTTCGCGCGAGTGATCATAAATCATGATATCATTCAATTCTTTCCCATCGGAAGTTTTACTGCCAATTCGGATTACATATTTGTCGATATCTTCATTGAATACGCCGGGTTTTATGTTTAATTCAGGTCGCTTCTGTGTAATATCAGCCAACAATGTTTTCATCTTCAAATTTGCTGTAGGAAGCACACTGTTCGAAAAATAGAATGCACCGATTCCCATCAACAAACAAAAGAAAAACACCGGCCGCATGATGCGTTGAAGTGAAATTCCGGATGCCTTCAGGGCGGTTAACTCCATGTATTCGCCAAGATTGCCAAAAGCCATTAACGATGAAAACAGGATTGCAAGCGGAAGTGCAAGGGAAAATGTAGTCAATGATACAAGCCCAAGCAATTCTAAAATAATAGACCATTCAAGTCCTTTACCCACCAAATCGTCGATATACTTCCAAACAAACTGCATCAACAAAATAAATACAGCAATGAAGAAGGTCAGAATAAACGGACCTAAGTAGGAACGAAGAATAAATAAATCAATCTTTTTCAAACCGAAATCTTGCGATGGCGAAGATACGGATCATGAACCAATCACGCGATGTAATTTCTGGATGGCACTATCCCACGAAAGTTTTATTTCGTCCTCATCGCCATCCTCGGCGAAGTCGGTAATCATTAAGGCAGTCTCGCCGGTGATATCATCGACCTGGATACGCAACTCGAAATAAACGTTTTCGGGACTATCAAGCCAACGATACCGCACATACGAATTATCGCGGAATCCTGTTTTCTTGGCTCGCTGCTCAGAATCCTTATTCCAGATGAAGGTCAAAACGCCCGCTTTGATGTTCACATTGTCGCAAAACCACTCCGAAAGGCCACTGGGTTCTGTTAAAAATGAATACAATACACTGGGAGAGCAGCGCAAGATATACTCTAATTCGATTTTATGATATTCGCTCATTGATAACAGTATTGGTTGGCTATAATACAAAATAGGCATAAGTTTCCAAGTATGCTTCGCAATATTTTTATCATTCTGCTACTTATCAGCACCTTAAGCTTTCAGCGAAATCGATTAAGTTTGCACCATGTTTCGCAATAAAAAAGTAGTTGTGGTTCTGCCTGCCTATAATGCAGCGATGACACTCGAAAAAACCATTGCCGAAATTCCGATGGACATCGTTGATGAGCTGATTTTAGTTGACGATTACAGTAGCGACAATACCAGCGAACTTGCCAGGAATATCGGTGTTCATCATGTAATCAGGCATGAGGCAAATAAAGGTTACGGAGGGAATCAGAAGACATGCTATGCAAAAGCCCTTGAATTGAATGCTGATATAGTTGTAATGGTGCATCCCGATTACCAGTATACGCCCTTACTCATTCATGCGATGGTGTCGATTATCGGCAATGAGCTTTATCCAGTGGTATTTGGCTCACGTATTTTGGGCAAGGGTGCAATCAAGGGTGGAATGCCGACGTATAAATACATAGCCAATCGCTTTTTGACATTCACGCAGAACCTGTTGATGAATCAAAAACTTTCGGAATATCATACGGGATACCGGGCTTTTTCGGCAGAAGTAATCCGCAATTTAGCGCTGTATAAAAACTCAGATGATTTTATTTTCGACAATCAGATGATTGCCCAAGTTTTTGCGAAAGGATATGATATTGCGGAAGTTACCTGCCCAACGAAGTATTTTAAAGAGGCTTCCTCCATCAATTTTAAACGGAGCAGTGTTTACGGCTTGGGGGTGCTTAGGGTATCGGTTCGGTATTTTCTTCACCGTATGAAACTGGTAAACTGGGATTTGCTGAAATAAATATCAAACTATTCCCATTCCTATTAAGATACCCATGGCGATAAGATAGGTGCCGACAAGCCATTTTAGCCATTGAATCTCTATTTTCTTTAGGAAGTGATTCCCTATCCATGCACCGGCAAAAGCGGGGACTACTGCAGGTAATATTGCCTGAATTGAGATAGACTGCATTGAATTTCCACTGAAGTAGATTGGAATACGGGCGAAATCCACAAAACAGGCTATGCAAATTCCGGTTGCAACGAAGGCTTGCTTTTCGAGCTTTGATTGCGAGAGAACTATAGTGCGCAAGGCACCTTGATGTCCGCTGAAACCTCCAATAAATCCCGATAAGAAGGCAAGTACTCCGAACCATTTTTCAGCAAGGTTAAATTTCTGAGCCCGCGGAAAGAGCTCCCAAAAACCAAAAAAGAGCATTAAGATGCCAAGGCTTATCTTGATTGGCGAAAGTTCCAGTTGCAATGAACCGAGCTGAATACCGGCACTAAACAGGTCGTTTTTATCTAAAAGCCCCAGCAACAAGGCTCCGAATATACTCGCGGGCAATGCGAATAATGAAAATGAAAGAGCTTTTTGCCAGTCGATATTGCGATAAACCAAGGCAAATTTGAACACATTGTTCAACAAATGAACACATGCAGTAAGGAGCACAGCGGATTTCGCATCGTAGAACATCGCAAAGACAGGTAACAGAAGCGTACCCAAGCCGAATCCGCTAAAAAAAGTTAACAGAGAGGCGAAAAAGGAAATTAGTCCAATGAGAAATTCCGGCTGCATTCTGCACAAAACTAAAATTCCTGATTAACCCAACAAACGTTGGTAGATTAATTTATAGAGATTTGTGCCTTGTTCGAGAGCGTACCATTTTTGGGCACACTGAATGGTGCGTTCCGGATTTTCGGAGAGAATCGAATCAAGGTCGCGGCAAACAGTTTGGTATTCAGTCGCGGAAAAACTTTGGATTACGCGGCCGTTCCCGCCATCCTGCATGATTTGTTCCACATCGCCAACGCCAGCGTTTACAATCAACGGAATTCCGCCGGCCATAAGTTCACCCATTTTCGTTGGGGAGGAAGCCTTTTTGGAGAAACTCGGGCGGATGAAGAAAACGGACAAATTACTTATTGATGCAAATAAAGGAACCTCATGGCGCGCGGCAGATTTCACCACAATCGCCGAATGAGAAATTCCTTTAACGCTTGCACGGATATAAATTTCTTCGGGTTTATCGGCGGTTATGAAAAGAAAAACGGCATTCGGCTTGTATTCCTTCAACACCCTAAAAAAATCAAGCATCTCGTCGAGCATATACCAGGTACCAAGCGAACCCAGATATGACAATACAAATGCCTGCTCTGGTATTCCAAATTGCTCCTTGATGTTGCGTTTCTGAAGGATGGGTACTGCATTGGATTGAAACAACTTCAAATCGGCACAACACGGAATAACATCGATCGAAACTCCTTTGAAATGCTTCCAATTTTTAATCTCGTTTGCTGCATTATGGGTGAGCGAAACAATCGCATCGGCATTGTTTAGGAATTCAATTTCCTTGCGTTTAAAGTAACTGTAAATTGTTTTAAACAAAGGATTCTTGAGGTTCCAGATGTTTCCGTCCACTCGCTCATCGGCCCAAAAACCGCGCATATCGAATAAGAATTTGACACCATATTTTCGTTTCATTGCCAGGCCAACGAGTGCCGAAATGTAACTGCGGCAATGCACAAGGTCAATTTGCTCGATGCGTATGAGTTTGGCTGCGAGCGCCTCCATACGCTTTACATCTATAATTGTTGAAATTACGGGTGGTTTGGAAGTGTAGTTTAATGGATGCCACTGAATCCCTGAAGCTTTTAGAATAAGTTCAATTTGGTCTTTACCCTTGCTGTAACGCTCACTTTTCTCGAAACTAATTAAGTGAATACGATATCCCGATTGAGCCAATCCTTTTAAATATGGAATAACTTGCGACTGACCGAGTGGATCTGTCATTCCGTCGTATGATAAATACAGAATTGTATTCCTTTTATTGGACATTCACATTACATTTGTCGATGGTCAAATATAAGTTAAATGCTATAAGACGATGATCAACCAAATCTTTTCTGAGCTTGATTTTCTGCTTGTGCCAATTTATTTTGTCGTTTTTTATTTCGTCGGCTCCAGAATACAAGCTTCGAAAATCATCGAAAATAAACTTTATGCATACTATACACGCGGGCTTGTTTTCAAGCTTGGTGCAAGTATCATGGTAAGCCTTATATTCCTTTATTATTATAAAGGAGGCGATAACATAGGGTACTTTTGGTCGGCTCAGTTTTTGGCAAAGATGCAGACGTTAAATCCCAATGTCTATTTTTCGGTTTTAACAGATAACAGAACCCACGAAAACCTTGCTTATTTTTTCGACAATGGGTTGTGCTGCCCCGATTACTGGAAAGACGGCCAAAGTTTTACAGTTGTTCGTGTGTGCAGCCTTTTCGTTTGGCTATCGGGGAACAACTTTTTAACAACCGGACTCATTTTCGCCTGGCTATCGTATGGCGGTATATTCAGGCTTTTTCTGCTTTTTAATGAGTTATTTCCGGGAATGGAAAAGAAATTCGCCATTGCTATTTTGTTCATGCCATCCGTGATTTTTTGGGGGTCTTCTATTTTGAAAGATACAATTACATTTTCGGCCTCATGCTGGATGATTTTTGCCTTCTATAATTTAGTGATAAAACCCAATAAGCGTTTAAGGTATCTTTTAATTTTGATCAGTAGCGCATTTGTTATCATCAGTATCAAACCATACATATTTGTGGCCTTTCTACCCGGGATAACATTGTGGACAACATACTTCCGAATATTGAAAATAAAAAGTGCTTTTTTTAGATTGGTTTTAGGTCCGGGGATTATTATTGTTGGGTTTGCAATCAGCACAGCCATATTTGTTACATTCAGCGACTCATTTGGCGAATATGGTTCTATTGATGCTGCTGTTAACAAAGCAGTTGTGACCAAAAACGACTTAACGCGGGCCGAATATGGAAAAAACTCTTTCGATATCGGGAAAATCGATGGTTCATTAAGTGGTTTATTAAGTAAATTTCCTGCTGCAGTGATGGCCGGATTGTTCAGGCCTTTCTTATGGGATGCCAGCAACCCGGTTATGCTATTTTCGGCTCTTGAGAATACGTTTTTATTAATGATGTTTCTGCGTGTGTTATTTAAAAATGGATTACAATTTCTTCCTCGAATTTTCGGAAATCCGGTTTTAATACTATGCTTTGTATTCTCCATTTTCTTTTCATTTGCACTTGGTATAACAACAGCTAATTTCGGAGCTTTGGTACGTTATAAGATTCCGGCTATCCCTTTCTTCTTATCTATGTTATATATATTAGACAGACCCAAAAGTGCATTCACAACAGAAGAATCCGAATCAACAGAATTAACGCAAAATGAATTGGTCGAAGCACAATAAAATTCTTCTCGCACTATCCTTTATCGAAGGCGGTTCGCTAATGGCCTGCGAACTTTTGAGCGCAAAAATGTTAGCTCCTTACTTTGGGTCATCCATCTTTGTGTGGTCTGCTGTTTTGGGAGTCACCCTTGCCTCTCTTGCCTTAGGATACTATCAAGGTGGCAGCCTTTCAATGCATGAGAAACGCGATAAAATTGTATTAACAATACTTATCGCTGCAGGCATTTTTCTGATGCTCTTGCCTTTTACTGCGCAGTTTGTGCTTGGTTACGCACATTTTTTTTCGTTTCGACAAGGCGTTTTTCTTGCTGCGTTGCTGATTATCCTCCCACCGGTAACTTGCATGGGTATGGTTTCGCCACTCATGGTGTCGAACCTCGATCACAGCATTGAATCGGCGGGTAAACGAGCGGGAATTATCTATACCATTTCAACTACAGGCGGAATCTTATTTACGTTTTTATACGGGTTCTACATCATTCCGAAGTTCGGCCTCATCTTTCCTTCGATTCTAACTGGTTTTATTCTGGCTTTGGTTCCGGCCATTCTTATCTTCAGACACGGCTGGAAACAACCTGGAATCATTGGATTAATTTTCATTTTTACGCTGTCGGGGGCCTTTTATTTGAAGCATATTCACAAAAAAGAATTAAACATTTTATACCAGGAAGAAGGAATTCTTGGGCAGGTACTTGTTGCAGAATTGCCTGTGAAACGAAATGATTCCATCCAAACGGAACGCACGCTGTTTGTCAATCGAATTATTCAAACATCCTACAATCCGCAGAACGATAAGTTTAATGATTTCGATTATTTTAATTCGGTAAGCGATGTGCTCGACAGTCTGCAAACGGGCTCCCGCGTCTTAATTTTAGGGCTTGGCGGTGGTGTTTTGGCAAGGGATGCATATCGAAAGGGGATGCTGGTGGATGCCGTTGAAATAGATCAGCGTATCGTTGATGTTTCGCGCAATTACTTCAATTTGGAAGAAAAAATCAATGTAATACGCGACGATGCTCGCCATTTTCTCAATACCTGTACAAATAAATACGACCTGATTCTGTTCGATTTGTTCCGCGGCGAAGAAACGCCCGCTCACGTTTTTACGGCCGAAAGCATCGAACAAACCATGCAGATTTTAAATCCCGGAGGTATTGTCCTTATCAACGCAAATGGTTATTACAAAGGCGAGATTGGCAAAGGAACCCGGTCGCTCTATAAAACAATGCGCGCCATGGGATTATATGTTGAACTATATCCTACCGACTCGCTCGAAGAACGCAGCAATATGATTTATGTGGCTTCGAATTCCCTCGGTGTGTTTGATGAAAAAATCCCGGATTATATGCAGAAGAAATTTATTCCGCACGATAGTCTGCATGTCGAAGATGCTATTGTTTTAACCGACCGAAGACCCATACTCGACCATTTAAATCAGGAAGCCACACTAAGATGGAGAATTGCCTATCAGGCTTACAACAGAAGCCTGAATCAGTCGAATTTGCCATTATTCAACTAAGGCTTTAGTTGTATACGTTCGAGCAATCGATGCAAAACGATTACCTGCCAAATACGGTTGTAGTAATACATCGTTCCGTTTCGGTAAGCTGTGACGTATTTTGATAATTGCTTATAATCAATTAGTCCGAATGTATCGCAGGCCTGCTGTGAAGCATAGCGGTCAACCAGAAAGCTCAATTCCTTCTGCAGCCAGCGGTCGAGCGGAATGCTGAATCCCCATTTGGGACGGGCAAACATTTCTTCCGGAACATACTTAAATAAAACTTCCTTCAACAGATACTTACTCGTTCCATTGCGAATTTTAAGTGATTCATCTAAATTCAAGGCAAACTCGACGATGCGGTAATCTAATAGTGGAACGCGTGTTTCGAGGCTAAACTGCATGGTTGCGCGATCTACCTTGCAGAGCAAATCGTCTTTTAGGTAATGCCGCACATCAAACAAAGCCTGCTGCTCACGGGCCGACAATTTCCTAGCCAATGCATCATCGTAAGCCGTCTCATTAAAACTGTAGGCAACAGAGCTTCCGCTAGTGAGCAGCCGGGCTATTTCGGCACGACTGTAATAATAAATTTCTTGAGAAAAAATATGGCTGCGCAATTTGGCGGAATCTTCAAATTTAAAGTGATTAGAAATTCGCTTAATCCTACTGGATGGGTGTTTCTCCAGCAAACTGCCGATCGGCTTACGTAGCATTCGAATTGCCGGATTGCTCATCCGCTGAGCCCATGCATACGAGCCATAGCCCATAAACAATTCATCTCCCCCATCGCCCGATAGCGTCATCGTTACATGGTTGCGCGCCAGTTTCGAAACCAGCATCGTTGGGATCGCTGAAGAATCGGCAAAAGGCTCATCGTAGGCATCAATCATACGGTCGATGAGTTCGATTGCATGCGCTTCTCTAACCAAAAACTCATGATGATTCGTGCGTAAATGCACTGCAACAGCATTCGCATGATGCGATTCGTTGTATTTCGACTCAGCAAAACCAATTGAAAAGGTATTTACAGGCGTTGCACTATTTCGTTGTGCAACAGCCGTTACAAGCGAAGAATCGATACCACCCGACAAAAAAGTCCCAAATGGCACATCCGATATCATGCGGTATTGTACCGAGCTATTTACCAGTTCGATTAATTTAGTTTTAGCACGCTGCTCGTCGCGTTCAACTTCAGAACCAATCTTTTCTTCGGGCTGCCAGTAACTGGTGTATTGAATACCATTTCCATCAATTACAGCATACGTTCCGGAAGGGAATTTCGCAACTTCATTGCAAATACTAATCGGTTCCGGAACATAGCCTAAATGCAGATAATCGGCAACGGCTATTTTATTTAAACTCAGCGAAATCGTTGGGCGTAACGCTAAGATGCCCTTTAGTTCAGACGAAAATGCAAAAATGCCATTACTGTTGTACGTATAAATTGGCTTGATTCCCAAGCGGTCGCGAAAAAGGTATAAACGCTTCGCATCGACCTGGTAAATCGCAATGGCGAACATGCCGTTTAACTCATTTACCATCGAAGGCCCCCATTTCAGAAAGGCTTCTAGAATAACTTCGGTATCAGACGTTGTACGAAGTTGAACATTCAGTTTGGCAGCAATCTCTTTGAAATTGTATACTTCTCCGTTGTAAACGATTACGGTCTTACCGTCGGACGAATAAAACGGCTGGTTAGCGGCTTCCGATAAATCGAGAATACTCAAGCGCCGATGCCCTAAACCACAGAAATCGTTGAAAAAATAACCTGCAGCATCGGGACCACGATGTGCCTGAACATCGGTCATCTTTTGCAAATGCTCGTTGTTTAGCAGCCCGGGGCTACTTAAAACAAAGCCAGTAATTCCGCACATAGAACCAACTGCCTTAAGCGGCTAACTTTTTAAGGCGTTTCCACTCTACGAACTGCATACCAAGCATTAAAGCAATGAGAATTGAACTTGCAGCAAGTGAAATACTTTCGGTAGTGTAAAGCATTGTTGGTTCAAACTTGAATTCT
>CANMGM010000052.1 GCA_947497195.1 Bacteroidota bacterium | reverse complement strand
TTTTATCGGTAACATCGAGCGGCTCGAAAATACCGTTGAAATGTTCGGGCGTTTTAAGGTCGGAGGCGATTACGTGATCATCGCCGTAAATTTCTTTGAGTCGTTGAACGAGTTCGGTACCGATTTGGCCCGATGAGCCAATCACCAGCACCCGGTTCGTGGAAGCAGGCATGTGTATATCAATTTGAGGGCGAAGTTAAGCACTAAACGAATTGGTTCGATTTTGCATGCGCTCGAAAATCTATACAATGGAATTCATCTATTGTTTATTAAGCTATAGGTTAAACCACAAGATGCGAAACCGAATGTGGTTTTTGCTGCAATTTGCGCTTTTCTCGCCTACATTACGAATCGTATTTCCAGGCAAGGCATTGATAACATAGCGGGCAATTTGTGGCGACATGGGTGAACCACCGGCATAAATGTCGCGGATGGCTTTTTCGGTTACTTCGAGATCTGAGATTTTTAAGATATATCCGGTTGCTCGTTACACCCGAAAATTGCAGAAACAATAAATCTTAAAGATTAGATTTATTGGGCGGGATGTATTTATCAACCCCGTTTCGCAATGCGATTGCCTGTACTGCGTTGCATGCTGCACTTAAAACGGGTCATGTCTTTGGCGGCCAGCGCGCGGTGTTTGGTTACCCGACCATGCACGCGCGCACGCCATTTGCGCCAGTTGTTGGGGTGCAGTTCGCGCTTCATGAGCGCCTTTACATCGTCTTCGCGCAATCCGAATTGTGTAAAGATGGCATCGAAGGGCGTTCGGTCTTCCCAGGCCATTTCGATAATGCGGTCGATGTCTTCGGGTTTTAGCACGAATTAAAAACAACGCGATTGCCAATTTGTTCGTTGATATCAACCCACCTTCACCCCAAACACATATCCCACTGCTGCCGTCAAGCCCATGGCCACCGTGCCCCAAAAGGTGATGCGCAACACTGCTTTTAGCACACCCGAACCTCCTGTTTTAGCAGCAATGCCGCCCAAAACTCCTAGAAATATCAAAGCAAATGCATAAAGTGCGTACTCCATTGTTTGGAGTGGCCAGAATAATGTTACTAGCATCGGCAGCAAGCCGCCGAAGGTAAATGATGCCCCTGATGCAAGTGCTGCCTGTATCGGATTGGCCTGCGATATTTCGTTCAAGCCTAGTTCGTCGCGTACGTGCGCTCCGAGTGCATCGTGTTCGGTGAGTTCCTTTGCAACCAAGGCAGCAGTTTCTTTTTTCAATCCGCGCTTTTCGTAAATGGTGGCTAGTCTTTGCAGTTCGAGCTCGGGCATGCGCTTAAGTTCGTCTTTTTCGCGCTCAATGTCGGCACTTTCCACATCGGTTTGCGAGCTTACCGAAACGTATTCGCCGGCAGCCATCGAAAGTGCTCCGGCCACGAGTCCGGCTAGGCTTGCCAATACTACAGGCTCGCGCGTAATACTTGCCGCAGCGACGCCAATCGCCAAACTTGAGGTAGATAATATTCCATCGTTCGCGCCCAACACAGCAGCTCTGAGCCAGTTGCTACGCTGTACATAGTGCGGGGCCAAATAATCGTCATGCGGAACGCTCATACCAGCTGTTGATTTTTAAGTAAAGTTAAACTGTTTTGGTAACGCTCGGCCACATCACCGCTTACGATTCCAAATGGCCTCTGCGAGTTTTCAAGCACATTGAGGTAGCGAAAAAATAATTCTTCACGCAGGTGCGGATGCTCGCGCAAAGGGTCCACCTCCCAAGCGAGATCGATGTCCATAAGAAAGGTAAAATCGTAGGTGTTGTGCTCCGATTCGGCTTCAATCCACTTGGGGCATTTCCCGAAAACCACATCCATCCACACCCGAAACACCAGCAAATCGGTATCGAATAATAGCAGATTCGATTCGCTTTGCATGGCTTCAGATTGCAACCTAAATTGCTCCTGTGCCATCCATTCCACATCTTCAAAGGTATACCGGTAACCGGGTCGACTTTCGAGCCATGTGCGCGCAAACTCAGGAACTACAAGCGCATTGTGCTTTTCGCCATAGATGTTACAAATGCTGCTTTTTCCGGTGCTTTCGGGTCCGGTAACGGCAATTTTAATCACGGGCTAAATCTTTTTTCCATTGCACATAACCGTAAACTGCCATCGCTGTAAAAACCAAATACACGAAGGCGGCAATGGGCATGCTTCTGTTAAAGTACAAAACTGCCGAGGCGATGTCAATGCCTATCCAGAACAACCAGTTTTCGAGGTAGCGCAGCATCATCCACATGGTAACCGTTAGGCCTGCTGCAGCCAGAAATGCATCAAGCCATGGAACATCGGTATCGGAATACCGCGAAAGAATCCATCCGATACCAATAGTTAAAATCAGGGTAATAATGCTTCCGCGTAGAAAGCTATTCCGTGTTAAGTGTGTAACGGGTAGCATCTGAAAGGACTTTTCGTGTTTCCACAACATCCAACCACGAATTCCAAGTGCTGCGTAAATAAGTTGAAGCACGCTTTCGGCATATAACTTCCCTTGAAAAAACAAGATTGCATACAATACCGAGCCCATGGCTCCGATTGCCCAACCGTTGCTGATTTTTCGCGATGTGAGGTACACTCCGGCCAGTGCTGCGGCAGAAGCAACTATTTCGAGCATACTCATTTGGCACAAATGTAATAAGATGTTGGTTCTATAATTTCCGGTTATGTGTTACCGATATATATGAGATGGCCTTGGTTGTGGCAACATGATAATTTGTTTCTTACTATTCGATGCATGTGAATCTGGTGTAAGGAAACTTGATTGTGCCTAAGTTTATGAAAATGTGATTTATATGCAAAAATCAGGAGTTTGTTTTTGCGTGTAAGCAATTGTATTTTAAAGGGTTTTTGATTCAAATCCAATTCTTTAGGTTTGAAAATCAAAACCAACATCATGCAGACCGCATCACGAATTTGGCTAATCGACGACGATCCAATGAACAATGTTTACAACAGTTATTTGCTTGAGGATAATTTCCGAAATGTTCAGGTTGATTCGTTCTTGTTTGCGGGCGATGCGTTAAAAGAACTACAAAAATTTCCAAAGTTAAAGCGGGTTCCTGATCTCATTTTCCTTGATATCTCAATGCCCATAATCAACGGTTGGGAGTTTTTGGATGCCTGCAATGAACGCTGTCAATGGATGCGTTTTCGCTGTAAAGTATTCATGCTAACCGCTTCAGAAAATCCAAACGATTCAAAATTAGCCGTCGCACATCCACTTGTAAACGGGTTTATGAGTAAGCCTATGCAATTACCTTTTCTACAGAAGATTTTAATTGAGCACGTTGGCGAGGAAATTCTTGCCGATGTGCCCAAATGATATGTCGAGGTTGTATTGAACGAAAATGCCGGTCAGTTTTAGCTGCCGGCATTTTCAGTTTAAACACTAAACTATCGTTTACTTTTCGTCTTTAACTTCCTCGAAATCAACATCGGTAACTTCAGGGCCGCCGGCAGTTGCGCCTTCGGTTCCACTTGTTCCCTGCGGACCGGCTTCCTGCGATGCTTTGTACATGTCTTCCGATGCAACAGACCAAGCAGCATTTATTGAAGTAAGTGCAGCTTCAATCTGGTTGAGGTCGCGGCTCTGTTGTGCAGTTTTCAACTCGGTTAATGCGGCCTCAATCGCCGATTTCTTGTCGGCCGGAATCTTATCGCCAAATTCCTTCAATTGCTTTTCAGACTGGAATATCATCGAGTCTGCTTGGTTTAGCTTCTCGGCTTCTTCTTTCGCTTTTTTATCGGTTTCGGCATTGGCTTCGGCTTCGTTCTTCATGCGCTTGATTTCATCATCGCTTAAGCCCGAAGATGCTTCGATACGAATTTTCTGCTCTTTCCCGGTGGCTTTATCTTTCGCCGCCACGTTCAGGATTCCGTTTGCATCGATATCGAATGTTACTTCAATTTGAGGCACACCGCGTGGCGCAGGTGGAAGGCCATCGAGGTGGAAGCGGCCGATGGTGCGGTTTTGTGCGGCCATCGGGCGTTCACCCTGCAGGATGTGAATCTCAACTGAAGGCTGACTGTCGCTCGCAGTTGAAAACACTTCCGATTTCTTGGTCGGAATGGTCGTGTTCGATTCAATCAAACGTGTCATTACCCCTCCCATTGTTTCAATTCCCAGCGAAAGCGGCGTTACATCGAGGAGCAATACGTCTTTTACTTCACCGGTTAACACACCACCTTGAATCGCAGCACCAATGGCTACAACTTCGTCGGGATTTACTCCTCTGTTTGGTGCTTTTCCGAAGAATTTCTCCACTGCAGCCTGAACAGCCGGAATACGTGTAGAACCTCCCACCAAAATGATTTCATCTATATCACTCGTGCTGTAGCCTGCATTTTTTAGTGCCGATCTGCATGGTTCAATGGTGCGACGAATGAGATCGTCAACGAGTTGCTCGAACTTGGCACGGGTTAAACTGCGCACCAAGTGTTTCGGACCGGTAGCTGTAGCCGTGATGTATGGCAGATTGATTTCGCTCGTGGTAGTGCTCGACAATTCGATTTTCGCTTTTTCGGCAGCTTCTTTTAAACGCTGCAATGCCATGGCATCTTTGCGTAAATCGAGTCCATCGCCTTCGTTTTGTGCAAACTCATCGGCCAGCCAGTCGATAATTTTCTGATCGAAGTCGTCGCCACCAAGGTGCGTATCGCCATCAGTCGACTTCACTTCAAATACTCCATCGCCCAATTCAAGAACCGATACGTCATGCGTACCACCACCGCAGTCGAACACCGCTATTTTCATATCGGCGTTTTTCTTGTCGAGGCCATAGGCAAGTGCTGCTGCAGTTGGTTCGTTGATGATGCGCATTACTTTCAGTCCGGCAATCTCGCCGGCTTCTTTGGTGGCCTGACGTTGTGCATCGTTGAAGTAAGCAGGTACGGTAATAACAGCTTCGGTAATATCTTGCCCAAGATAATCCTGTGCAGTCTGCTTCATTTTTTGCAGAATCATGGCCGAAATTTCCTGCGGCGTGTATTTGCGGTCGTCTATTTCGACGCGAGGCGTATTGTTATCGCCTTTTACCACTTTATATGGAACACGACCGGTTTCGGTGGTTACCTCGCTAAACGAGTTCCCCATGAAGCGCTTAATCGAGAAGATTGTTTTTGTTGGATTGGTGATAGCCTGACGTTTTGCAGGATCGCCCACTTTGCGTTCGCCCTTATCTAAGAATGCTACGATAGAAGGAGTGGTGCGTTTTCCTTCGCTGTTTGGAATTACAACCGGTTCGTTTCCTTCCATTACGGCAACGCAGGAGTTGGTGGTTCCAAGGTCAATGCCTATGATTTTTCCCATGATGATTTGTTCGTTAAATGAATCGTTTCGACCGGCTTTTCAAGGATGGTGCCAGCCAATATCTCTGACTTTTTTGTCAGAATCGTATGCCACGAGTGCTTTTTTTTTGCTAATGCCGTGACATTACGTCAGCAACCTATTGGAAGTTGAGTGGAATTGTCAGCGGGTTGTTCTTCAATGAATCTGTTGTGGCTTGCCCCAGGATGATTTTCCGGTTAAATGTTGTACGGCTGGCAAAAAGCCCCAAGCCATTTTCTACGTTGTTAAATTGTGGACGTTCCTGTGCAACGGTGTTAGAAGGCTGATTTACATTGAGGTAAGTGAATAAGTCCTCGTCGCCAACGTTGATAATGTATTCGAGACTATCGGCATAACGGATGCGCTGGTTATCGGGGGTCGACGCCGGAATTGAAGCAACAAGTACCTGGTAGACGCTTAGAGGGTCTATTTCGCGCAACAGTTCTTCACCACCTTCATCGTCGGCCGAGAAAGTGCGTCCAAAATTAATGGGGACAACTTTGCGAATAAGTTCTGAGCTGCCGGGGATTTCTTCACGGTAAATAAAATTCAAAATCACCTCGTAAATTTTCCCGTTAACGCTGCTCGTCCATTTAACAAATGAGCTTTGACGCGGAATAATATTAACCTGTTGCGCAAAATTAGAGGGCGTTTGCATCGACACTTTTTGAACAATCAACGTTTGTCCCTTCAATACATTCCCTGTTTTCGCATTTGTAATTGTTAGCGCGTACTCAGCATTAATATTCAACTTTTGGGATTGATTTACCTTAAAATAATACACGACCTGCTCGGGCGCTGCGAAAATGCCGGTTGTATCTTTCGCTATTCCGGTCGTATCGTCCAAAATCCAGGTGCGCGTTACATTGCCATTCAAGGTTTCGGTAACTTTTACTTCAATATCTTCGGGATTGTAATACAGCGAATCGGGAATTTGCGCATACTGCAATGCATCGCCTTCTCCCAGGAAAACGCGACTTATACGTATGTACTGGGTGAGAGAATCGGGATCCAACAAGCCGAAAACTACCGGAACATCCTTCCAATCAGCATTTACATCAACTTCGTTTTCGCAGGAGGTAAATAGTGTGATGCAGGAAAAAATCCCCAAAATCAAAGCGCGCATTTTCATGCAGCAAACTTATGAATTTCGTGTCAACTCAAGAAATTACTAATATTGCCGTTCATCGGATAAAAAATGTCAGTACAAAAAGAGGTAAAACGCGTTACAACCCGCACGCTGCATGACATGAAGTCACGCGGAGAAAAAATCGCCATGCTAACGGCTTACGATTTTTCGATGGCCCGTTTGGTGGATGCAGCCGGGGTCGACGTAATTTTGGTTGGCGATTCGGCCTCGAATGTTATGGCAGGACACGAAACTACGCTTCCAATTACGCTCGATCAGATGATTTATCATGCATCGTCTGTAATTCGCGGAACGCAAAGGGCTCTGGTAGTTGTCGATTTGCCCTTTGGTTCATACCAGGGTAATTCGAAAGAAGCGCTCACCTCGGCTATCCGCGTGATGAAAGAAACCGGTGCACATGCCATTAAACTCGAAGGCGGTGAGGAGGTAGTAGAATCGGTAAAGCGCATTCTTTCGGCTGGTGTTCCTGTAATGGGGCATCTGGGATTAACGCCACAATCTATCTACAAGTTCGGAACCTATGTGGTTCGTGCACGGGAAGAAGAGGAAGCCCAAAAGCTTATTCACGATGCACATCTCCTTCAGGAAGCGGGTTGCTTCGCCATCGTAATCGAAAAAGTGCCTGCTACACTTGCTAGCCGTGTTGCAAGCGAATTGTCGATTCCCATTATTGGCATTGGTGCAGGTGGTGGTGTCGACGGGCAAGTGCTGGTTTTACACGATATGCTTGGGATCAATACCGAGTTTAAACCACGGTTTTTACGCAGCTACCTCAACCTGCAGGAACAGATTACCGGAGCAATCGGAAATTACGTGCAGGATGTAAAGTCGAAGGATTTTCCCAATGCAGGTGAGTCTTACTGAGGATCGGATTCTGTATGCCGACAATCATCTGATTGCCGTTCAGAAGTGGGCAGGTGAAATTGTACAGGGCGATAAAACTGGTGATGAGCCGCTAAGTGAGGCGGTTGCAAACTATATCAAAGTAAAATACAATAAACCGGGTGATGCATTTGTGGGCGTAATTCACCGCATCGATCGTCCGGTTAGCGGCTTGGTATTGTTTGCCAGGACAAGCAAAGGGTTGAGCCGTATGAATGAGCTCTTCCGCGAACGAAACGTGAAGAAAACCTACCGTGCACTCGTCGAAGGACTGCTTCAGACCGATAGTGGTTTGCTAGAACATTACCTCAGTAAAAACGAAACCCAAAACCGTTCGCGCGCCGCCCTAAAACCCGCAGAAGGTTTGCTGAAATGCGTTCTGGAGTATTCGGTAATTCAGCGAACTGATCGATACACGCTTATTGAGGTTAATCCGTTAACGGGCAGGCACCACCAGATTCGTGTTCAGTTATCGGCAATAGGGCATCCGATAAAGGGCGATGTAAAATATGGAGCGCGCAGAGGCAACCGCGATCGCAGCATTTGTCTTCATGCTTATAGCTTGGCGTTTGTGCATCCCGTAAGTGGCAGCGAAATAAATATAGTGGCAAAATTACCCGGAAATGAAGCATGGGCACCGATTGCCTAGTTAATTCAATTGCCTAACGAATCACCCGGAATAATTCTTTGTGTCCTTTGCCTTTGAGTGAAAAATTTCCCAGCGATTCTGATGCGTGAAGATTACCTAACCGATCTTTCGTTTCGGATGTAATAACAACCTGCATTGGAATTCCATTGCTCTCAACCCTTGCGGCAATATTCACATCGTCGCCCATAACATCGTACACAAAGCGCGTCTTACCTACAATTCCACCAATTACGCTGCCCGAATGTATTCCAATTCTGCAATTCCAATCGAGTTCCTGTTTTTGGTTTCGCGTCTCTAAAAACGCGATAAAAGCCAAAGCCGTTTCGATGAGTTTTTCGGCATGATTCGGAACGGTGCCATTCAAACCACAAACAGCCATGTAGGCATCGCCAATTGTTTTAATTCGGGTAACTGAGTTGGCCTCGCAAATTTCATCGAATTCAGAAAAAATTGCCGATAACTCTTCGATAAGTTCAACCGGACTCAGTGTAGTTGTAACTTGTGTAAATCCAACAAAATCGCAAAACAAAATGCTTACTTCCGAATGCACTTCGGGAGTGTGTTGGCCTGTTTGAATCAAGTCGTTGATTACTTGTTCGGGCAATAGAATTCTCAGCAGACTCTCAGATTTTTTACGCTCTGCCTGAAGCTCAACCTGTGTTTTAATGCGTGCAAGAACGATATCGGGATTGAATGGCTTTGTTATAAAATCGGAACCTCCAACTTTGAATCCCCGCGTTTCATCGTTTACTTCGTTTAAAGCGGTTAGAAATATTACCGGAATTTTTGAAGTTCGCACGTTCGATTTTATTTCCCGGCAAACCGCGTATCCATCTATACCCGGCATTAAAATATCGAGCAAAATGAGGTCGGGTAAGACATCCTGTTGAAGAAGTTCAAGTGCCTTTTCGCCCGATTTGGCAACTTTTATCCGGTAACGACCTTGCAAGAGAGAAGAGAGCAGCTGCAGATTCTCGGCTGCATCGTCTACAATAAGCAATAGTGGTAATTCTCCCTGATTAAGCATGTTGAATTGCATTTAACCGAACCAATGCTTCGTCGAACTCAAATTGTTCCAACTGCTCAAACGCATCGCGAATGGCGATATGTTGTGCTTCAGAAAATTTATATGCACCAATAATTTGCGAAGCATAGTTTGCCGCCTCCGGGTTGTTCTCCCGTATCAGGTCAGAAAGGCGTCCAATTTTTTCTTTCGCCTCTTCTGTTGACTGTTCGCTTAATAGACTCTCCTCAACCGCTTTCGATACCGGAATTTCCCGAGTTATGCCTTCAATCAGTCGGTTCGATTCTTCAATAATCGTGTTTAAATCATCAGAAATGGGCAATTCGCTTAATCGGATATGTTCGTTCGCCGCCTTTTTGGCTTGTTGCGAAAGCAGGATGCTGCGTTCATACAGTTGCTCGGCACCCATATTTCCGGCAACACCGGCAAAGGTATGCATGAGCGCTGCAAGTTCTTCGGTATTGTCATTATCAAGCAATTCGCTGATTTGTGCACCAAGGTTTGCGTATTTCTGTGAAAATGATTGCAGCAGCTTATAAAACACTTTGGTATTGCCTCCGCTTCGGTACAAACCAGCTTCGGTATTCAAGCCAGCTATTGATAAAACAGCTTCGTTCTCTTGCTTTTCTTCATTAGCACTCGTTGCCTCAGCAATGACAGGCGTTCGCCCGGTAAATTTGCAAATGGCAGCATACAATAGCATGGGATCAATTGGCTTCGTAATATGATCGTTCATGCCGGCTTCGAGGCTCTTCTCGCGTTCTCCTTTCATGGCATGAGCAGTCATGGCTAAAATCGGCAACTGCTGGCAATCGGGCTTTTTTCGGATTTCGCGCGTTGCAGATAATCCATCCATATACGGCATCTGGATATCCATGAGCACAAGTTCGTAGGTGTGCCGGTTTACTTTGTCGATTGCCTCGAGTCCATTGGTGGCAAAGTCGGCTGTAATGCCAACATCAGCAAGCAGGTCGAGCGAAAGTTCCATATTGATCTCATTGTCTTCGACAACCAGAACTTTGGTTCCACTTAATGCATTTCGGAAGGCATCAACACTAAGCGCGATTTCATCTTTCGAAACAGTTACCGGCGACTCCTTGTAAAGGATATGACTTATTGTTTCAAACAGCGACGACTGGTTTACCGGCTTAAGCATGTAAGCGTCGATGAGCTTTTGGCCTGCGGCTTCGCGCACCATGTCGACTCCGAAAGCCGTTACCATTACTACCGAGGGTGTATGATTGCCGTTAAGCCCTCTAATATTGTTGACTAATTGCAGTCCGTCCATACCAGGCATGCGCCAGTCTACAACCATGAGCGAAATCGGACTTTCGTCGCTGTTTTCGCGGTTATATATAGACATGGCTTCTAATCCATCGCGCGCAACCAAAACATTGAAACCGAAGCTACTGAGCATTTCTTCGAGTACCATGCGGGCGCTTTCGGAATCATCGACAAGCAGCGCTTTTAAGCCGGACACATTTTTTATCGTCGGACGAACGCTTTCGCCCTCTTCATCACGATTAAAGACTGCAGTAAAGGAAAATTCGCTTCCTTTACCCTGAGTACTTTTAACAGTCAGTTCTCCCTGCATCAATTCTACAATACGCTTGCAAATGGCGAGTCCGAGGCCAGTCCCTCCAAACTTACGGGTTGTAGATAAATCGGCTTGCTGAAAGGGCGCAAAAAGGCGTTCCACTTGTTCGTTGCTCATTCCAATACCCGAATCGGAAATCGAAAACCGCACTTTAAGTTGTTTCGCATCTGCAAATTCCTGCTTAATAATCAACTTTATCTCGCCTCGATCTGTAAATTTTGATGCGTTATCGAGCAGGTTGAGCAATACCTGACGTAAGCGAAGTCCATCGCCTTTGAAGATTTCGGGAATCAAGGGATCGATATGGATGACCAGTTCCACATAGTTTTTCTTCTGCAATTTTACATTAACTGCATCAACCACCTCTGAAACAAC
>CANMGM010000051.1 GCA_947497195.1 Bacteroidota bacterium | reverse complement strand
GTGCGGATCGTTTGTGAATCAGAAAAGTTTGCGCATACTCGAACATCGCTATTTCAGAGGTTCGGATGTATTCTTTTTTTCAGATCCTACGCGCTCCTTTCAATTGCTGGGCCCTACTTTATCGACGGCCAACGCGTTTATTCGCGGCAATTTCGTGCACCATTTCAACGGATTGTTGTTGAATAAAATCCCCTTGATTAACAGGCTGAAATTAGCCGAAGCAGCCGGTGCGGGATTCCTGATGATTCCGGAGAAGCAATTTGCGCACAGCGAATTTTTTGTTGGGCTGATGCGTCCAGTGCGCATTCGTCAGCAATTGTTTCGATTTGGAATTTTTGCCGTTACGGCCGATAATTCGTTTTCGAAACTACGCTTCACATGGAAATTCGGTTTCCAGTTTTTCAATACATATAGCAGAAAGTGGAGTTATATCTGATAGATGCGTTGGATGATAGCGGATTTAAATCCTACCTATCATTACTATTCGTCTTTACTCCAAATCAATTGCAAAAGCCATCAATACCTCCAATGGTATAAAATCAAGTGTTTTGGCGTTTGTCGCGCTTAAAATCAACGGCGGTGCTTTCCCATCCTTATACGCTTGAAGCCATCGTTCAGCGCATAAACACCACCGGTCTCCCGGTTTTAGTCCCGGAAAATCGTATGCCGGAAAAGGTGTGCTGAGATCATTGCCAACCTGCTTAGAATAGCTCAGAAATGTTGCATTAACCTCTACACAAACCGTATGTACCCCGCGGTCATCGATTCCCGTTTTGCAATAGCCATCGCGGTAAAAGCCGGTTTTGGGTCGCATACAGCACGCATCGAGATGTCCGCCCAGAACGTTGAGTTGCACTTATGGATTTTGTTTTGAGTAATTCGTTAGGAAATCGACCAGGTTCTCAACATCAATCCGCTTCGCGATGATTTTTTTGTTTCGGTCGAGGACGTAAATTACCGGTGTTGAATAAATATCATAATAGGCCCTGAAATTGGTTTTCAGCGTAAGGTCGGCCACATTCAGCCAGGTCAATTCCTTTTCCTTAATGTACTTAAACCATTCGGTGGTATCGGTCTCGATGTACACACCAAAAACTTCTACATCAAATTTTTCTTTGTTCGTTTTGTAGAATTCGCTCAGTTTGGGAGTTACCTTCTGGCAATGTCCGCAGCTTGGATCCCAGAAGTAAATAATGGTGTATTTGTTTTTGACCTCGTTGAGCGAAATTTGCTGAAAATCAGTTTTGTACATCCGCATGTTGTATGCTTGTTTGCCAAGTAGGCAGGGCTTAAGCGCATTAACACGTTCTCTTATTTTCTCTGTTTGAGCAGAATCAATCCAGAAGGCCTTGCCACTCAGATAATACTGCTCGGCCATGCAAACAAATACAGCATCCATGCCCATGATGTTTGATTTTTCATAGGTATTGGTGATGTAAAAAACGAGGTATTTGAAAATATCGCTTTTTTCATCGGTGAGATCAATCATTTTTTGGGCTCCTACGCAGATTGAGTCTGGATGCTGAGGAATAATCCGCTCGACATACTGCTTGATTTTCGGTGCAAAAACCGGAGTTCGTAGAAGCCGGTCGTCTTTCATGTTGAGGTTATCGAAATAATGTGCGCGGAAATAGCGGTAGCGGAAAAGCGAATCGATGCTTCCATCGGCGTTTTTAGGCGGCTCCGGAACATCAGGCTCTGTTGAAGCTTTAAATATTGCCGATAGCAACATAGCAGGATGCTTCGCTATAATATCATTCTTGTATTGCTTTACTTCGGCATCAATTGCGGCCTGCTTGTCTTTAATATCCTTCGATTTTGCCGGATTCGACTTATTGGCATCCAGCTCTTTTTTCAACTCTTCGACCTGCTTACCGCGAATCGAAATCCAACGTAAATAATCGTAGAAAATTTCGTTGTCTTTAGAGCCCTTCACTTTCATGTTTGTCACCAAATCGGCTGCATCACTTTCAAGACTAAAGTGCTGTTCTTTGTCAACTATCATCTCAAAATATTTCTTCCCGGGCAATACAATCATGTAAATACCTCCTGGCAAATCTTCCTGACCTTTGAAAATCAAATTCCCTTTAGCATCGGCTTTTGCCGAATCTTTTATGTATTGTTTGTCGCCAAAATAATAGGCCAGCTGGCAGGTAGAATCGCTCAGGCCTTTAACATTGACTTTGATTTCGTACCCTCCGGCGAGAGCCTGAAGAGAAAGCGCAGTAACTGCGAATAAGAACAGAAAAATAGTTTTCTTCATACGTTGCTAGCAAATAAATTATTCTGAAACAGGGTGCAATTTCAGCAAAAATTATGCTAATTTGAAAGCCTCTTTTAATAAAAAACAAACAGAGCTATTTTACATGTGCGGGCGCTATACTTTGGCGGGGAAACCTGTTGATTTAGAAAAACAACTGCGAGCCAATCTCAAGTCGGATGTCGTGTTTCGTTCATCCTACAATATTGCGCCAGGCAGCACTGTTCTAGCCGTTTTGAACGAACAACCCGATTGCATAACCGCTTTAAAATGGGGCCTAACGCCCAGTTGGAGTAAATCGGCCAATAAACCTTTGTTTTTAATTAATCTCCGCGACGACACTTTGCGTTCGAAACCTGCATTTACTGCCTACATGCGCAATCGAAGATGCATCGTTCCGGCTACCGGTTTCTATGAATGGAAGCCTGAAGCTTCCCATAAACAGCCGTATTACTTCCATTGCCTCAATCAGCAGTTTGTATATTTCGCCGGGGTTTGGGAATCCATTAACGATGATGGGGGAAAGATGCTTGCCATTATAACTACAGAGGCCAATGCACTGGTAGGTCCTGTTCACAACCGTATGCCTGTAATTTTTGATGCTGATATGGCCCGAAACTGGTTGTCGGAAAGTAACCCCGACAAGCTTTCACGTTTATTACAGCCTTACCCGGCCGATGAAATGGAATGTTGGCCTGTTTCATCGCGGGTTAATAAGGCCGGTATCGACGATTCTGGTCTTATCGAAAAATCATCAAGCGCATCGTCTCAACAAAGCACATTATTTTAATACTACATAAACTTTATGCAATCAAATTCCTTTTTGAATCAAGTCGCTCGACGCTATATCGAATTAACTAGAGGCGGGGCATCCGTCGCGCTGGTTTTTCCAAATCGCCGTGCTGCCCTATTTTTCAGGAAGGAATTGCTCGAATTGCAACCTGAAGATCAATGGATGCCTGAAATCTTCTCGGCCGAAGAATTTGTGGCAAACCAAATGCAGACAAGTCCGATTAACCAGGTTTCTGCATTGTTCGAATTTTATGGCATTTATCAGTCTACAGAGGCCGAAAAATCTGACCCTTTCGATGTGTTTCTTACCTGGGCGCCACAGTTACTGCACGATTTTGAAGAGGTAGACCTGTATATGGTACATGCAAAAGATTTGTATGCGGTTGTAAGTGAAGCTTATGCTATGCAGAGGTGGTCGCCCGATAAAAAAAGCATAACGCCAATACAGGCCGCGTATCTCCATTTCTGGTCGATGATGGGCACTTGGTACAAGCTATTCCGGCAACACCTTGCAGATAAGAAAATGCTAACCACCGGCATGGCGTATCGCGCATTTGCGGAGTCTATTGATACGAAAGGCACCGGGATGGAATGGGATAAGGTGCTGTTTTGCGGTTTTAGTGCCCTGAATGGTGCCGAGCAGCAGATCATTAAATTTTTGGAAAAAACCGGAAGGGCCGAAATTCTGTGGGATGTTGATTCGTATTATGTTGATGACGAATTGAATGAGGCCGGCCATTTTTTTCGAAAATACAGAAGCAATTGGGCCGCCCATACCTTCAAAAATATTCATTCGAGACTCGATAGGCCTGAACAGAAGTTCGAAATCATTGGGGCGTCTAAGAATCTGGGACAGGCAATTGAAGCAGGCGCTCTTTTGGCCACATTGGCAGATGAAGGCTGCACGTTTGAAGATACTGCGGTTGTTTTAGGAGATGAACGCCTGATGCTTCCGATGTTGGAATTGTTGCCTGAAGCAGTACCTGCGGTCAACGTTACGATGTCGTATCCGCTTCATCAATTGCCGGTTATGGGTTTGTACACAGCCGTTTTTGAACTCCAGCGCAGGTGCCGCAATCAAGCCGACGGAAGCAAACCCGTGTTTTATTTTAAAGATTTGTTGAAACTCTTTCGGCAATCCAACATCAGACAAATTCTTGGTGAAGATTACTGCAAGATGTACATCAAAAAAATCAATGCATCGTCCTACAAATACATCAATATTTTGGGTTGGGAAGAAAGCGAGCCGCTGAACGAGAAGCTTGGGTTTTTATTCAAGCCGTGGTATCAAAGCGTTTCGGAGGCAATTACGTGTCTTATCCGGTTTTCGCAATCGGTATTTGATGAAAGTTCGCGAAATGCGGTAGAAAGAGACTATTCTGCAGACGCGCTGAGTCAAACCAAATTATTGCTGAATCAGATAGAAGTATATAATTTACGCTATCCCGGAATACTGAATTTAGCTTCGCTCCAACGCGTATTTTCGCAGCTAATAAGGCAAATTTCACTTTCGTTCTATGGCGAGCCGCTGAAAGGTCTCCAGCTGATGGGCTTGCTTGAGACCCGCAATGTTGAGTTTAAAAATCTAATTATTCTCTCGGTGAACGAGGGTATTCTGCCGGCAACGCGTTCACATCGCAGTTTTATCCCCTTCGATATTGCACTTGGATTCGAATTGCCAACGTATCGCGACCGCGATGCGCTTTTTGCATATCATTTTTACAGAATGATTCAGGGTGCTGAACGGGTTTGGCTAATTTACAACACCGAAAGCGATGAATTTGGCAAAGGCGAACAATCGCGGTTTATTACCCAGCTCGAGCAGGAATTAAACGCAGCGGAACATAACCATAGCATTCGTGTTCCCGAATTACCAAAGCATTTCGAGAGTTCGCTGCGCGTTGAGAAAACCCCAGATCTATTAAAACGCATGCGCGAGAGGTATCATCCCAATAAACCCAAAGGTTTATCGGCTTCTGCGCTTAAAAAGTTTATCAATTGTGAATTAAGTTTTTACCTGAGTTACTTTTCGAATGTGGCCGTCGAAGAAGACCGCGAAGAAGACGTGGAGTCTAACGAAATAGGAACAATATGCCATACCGTTCTTCAAAACTTGTACAAGCCTTTTATTGGACAAATTCTTAAGGAAAAAGATATTCTTCAAATGCGTCAATTGATGCCCGATGAATTAAGGATGCAATTCCAGACTATTTACGGGCCTGAATCAATAAATCAGGGAAAGCATGTGTTGGCACATGAAACAGCCCGTAACATGCTATTTCGTTTCCTAAATTGGGAACTAAACTGCATCAAGGCAGAAAAGCAACGCGGCATATTAACCAGCATTAAATCGCTCGAAGTAGATTTAGACACTGTACTCACCATTCAAACATCGACAGACGATTTTCAGGTTAAGTTGTTTGGTGTTGCCGATCGAATCGATATCAATGATCAAAACATTCGAATACTTGATTATAAGACCGGAAGCGTCGATAAAGACGATCTGAAATTTAAGGAGATGGATGAAATATTTTCAAATCCGAATCTGGAGAAGGCTATGCAATTGTTTTTTTATCAATTGCTTTATTCAGATAAATATCCTGAAAATGCCATTTTATCGGGCATCGTACCGCTTAAAAGTCCTTCCAAAAATATTCTTTTTGTAAAGCAGCCAGGCGAAGCGGATGCATATGAACAAATCAAAAGCGGGTTTACTGAGTTAATTGAAAAGATGTTCAATGAAGAATTGGCATTTGAGCAAACCGAAGATCACGACAGATGCAAATATTGCAACTTTACAGGCCTTTGCAACAGGGCATAATGGTATAGGATTTTAAGTTAACAGGGTATAATTCCCTCAACGAATGCTCCTATTTCGTAGTCTTTGTCAATCAGATGCATTTCATATATCCAGAATCGGCGTCGGCCCGACAAATCGGGCAGGCTTACCTGATCAAAATTGGCAGGGTGTAGGTAATTTCGTTTGTCTTCCCCACTCAATTTTTCGTGCGGAAAATTTCCAATCAGATGGCCGCAGTGAATATTGCCGAATTCCCTACCGTTTTCAATAGCTAACTTACAGGTATAGGTATAAAAATCAGCACCGGTTAATTTCTCGTAATTCGTTTGAAAATAATCCACGCCTTCCTGCCAAAGGCGGTCTGTATCGTTTTTAAGCTGCACCATTTTTGGGTCATTTCCCAGAACATAGGTTCGTCCCAGATCGGCCTCCCAGTCTTCATAAACAGGTCCGAAATCGAGAAAAAGAATTTCGTTTTCGCGCAACACCAGGTCGGGTGGATTTTCGGCATAGGGCAGAAGGGTATTTTTCCCCGCACGTACAATACGTTTATGCCAAAAGGTCCGAATGCCCTGTAGCTCAAACGCCAAATCGAAAATGGCGCGATTCAGTTGCATTTCGGTAATGCCCGGGGTGATTAATTGCCTGCGTTCTATTTCTTCAAATAATTCCACCGCTCGGGCTTCGGCAGCCATTAATTTTTCGAGTTCACTTAATCTGTTTGTATCGGTCATGGTTCAAATGCGATGGGGTACACTAAATAATTCTCGTCTGCATAAGCACTCCGTTCATACCACCAGTGCAGTCGCGCTTCGGGGTCGTTGCGGAATTTCTCATCTGCCGTGCATTTAGTTTCAAAGGCTTGTTTCAATTCCTTGTTGTCGCGCATCATTTGTTCAGCTAGCTGCGCCATGGCATACATCTCGAAGTATTCTGTTCGTTCTGAAATGTCTGCAAACATTCCCCACTGAAAAAAAGAGTCGGGCGAGTCGGGATCGAGAAGCAACATGCACAAATCGCTAAGCGGTTGTTGCATATCAATGAAAAGGCTTCCTTTTAAGAATTTCCTTTGCAATTTCACAATTTGTGATGAACCCTGCATCCGCATGCGTCCCTGGCTTGGCAATTTGCCCGAAACCGCTATTTCTTCAAACCTGAAAAAAGAAGCATTTACCAATGTGTCGGAAGCAATTACTGTATATCGGATTCCATGGGCGCGCAAGCGTTCTATGATTTCAGTTCGGTTTACCGGAACAATGAACCAACGGGGTTTTTCGCGTTGTATTTTAGGTTTTTGGGCCGTCCACAGCGGTATTCGGCACGTGTACGGTTTGGCATTCCAGGTAATGATGGCGGCGCCTGCAGCTTCATTTTGTATTTTCTGATGTCGAAATGCCAAGAATTCTATAGTGTCAGAAATTTCAGGTTCATGCCAAGCTAAGGTGCAGTTTTTTTTACTTCTATTCATGTCGGCCTGCATAGCTTTTTGAAGCAATTCGCCCTTATCGACGAGCAATGCCATTACCGCTTCCAGAAAAACACGTGTGCCTAAAACACGTTGTTTAAATGGCTTTAGTGAATGATTCTCAACCAGAATACCGGGTGTGTGTCGTGCATCGGCGTATGCATGCGAAAAGCGCGGACCAAACATGTATTGCATGTTTCCATCTTCGGGGCGTTCCTCGTTTTTCAGAAAAACCAAATCGCCCGGAATATGTCCTGCATTTTTTAGTTTAAGGTCGACAAATGGGCGTAGATTCGAATGCATCCAGTGCGAAATTTCAGGCGAATAACCGTGTTCGCCAATAAATCCATAGGTAATGTCGTATTGGTAGTCGGCTCCGTCGGTTACGTGAATATCGAGGTAAAGCGTAGGATTTAAGCGGTTAATCAATTCAGCAATAGCCCTCGTTTCGGGTGCGTCAAGTTTGGAATAATCGCGATTTAGGTTCTGATTGAGCGAGTTTGAGCGCCAGCCTTGCGTAATTGGCCCGCGCTGATTGATGCGGTTTTTTGATGAGCTACGAAGTAAACCATCGCGGTTTAATACCGGAATAAATGCAAGGTTAATGTTTTTTTCGAGCTCTTTTAGTTTGCCTGCAGCAAGGTCTCGGAACAAAAGCATTCCGGCATCTAAGCCGTCTATTTCGCCCGAATGAATTCCACCCTGAAACAAAAGCAGTGGTTTATTTCTATTCATGGGCCATTCGGCGCTAAAGTAATAGAGCGGCACATAATTGCCCGAAGCGGTGATGCACAATGTATCGCAATGGATAAAGGGGCAATTTTCGGCAGCAGCACGAAACCATGAAGCGCAGGCGTCAAAACCGGCACTTTCAAAACCGGCCGAATTCTCAAATGGTATGGCATCGGGTGCGTTTGGACTATGAAGAAGTTTTTCGCTGTCGCCTTTCCAAACAGGTACGGCAGGCAGAAAAGCCTGTGCAGTGATGATTGAAAAAGTTTCTACCCAAACCAGGAATGATAATACACTTCGGAGCATGGATCAAAGAAAAGAAATTTGACTAAAACAATGGTCTGTCATCGGATTTAATCTGAATCACACTATCTTTAGAGCGTGCGATTGGGATTTGTTATCATTTTGGCGATAGTACACCTTAGCGCTCAGGGGCAATATTCGGTTTTTCCCGGCGGCTTTGGATTGAGAGGGATGTTTGGATTTGTCGTGCCGCCTGCCAATTCGCAAAAACATCTTGTCGAATCACATGCTCGCGGACTAGAATTCAATTATCGATATAATTTTTCGGGAGTTAAGGAGTGGGAGAAATATTTCAAATATCCGTATTCCGGTTTTGCGCTGAATTACATGTTTCTGGGTGGCTCGAAAATAGGCAGGGCTTACAGTCTGATGCCTTATATCGGTTTACCCTTGAAGAAAAATAGCTTCGTCGATGTACACATACGCCTTGCAACAGGCATTTCGTATGTTTCGCGCAAATTCGATCTCGAATTCAACCGAAGCAATACGCTTACCGGAAGCAATATGAATTTGTTGAATGATGTAATGCTTCAGGCCAATTGGAAAATCGATAAGAAACTGCATTTACTCACGGGTCTTTCGTTGAGCTATTACAGCAATGGGGCTTTTACGGAACCTGCAACATCGTTTTGTCTTTTGGCTGTAAATACAGGATTAACAATTAACACAGGACGCCCGATAGCCGTAAATCATTATTCGTTTCCGATACTCGATAAAGGTTGGAAACTTATTGCCTGGTCGGGAATATGGCGCAAAGAAGCAATTAATTTTTTGAGTAAGAAATATACGGCTGCCGTTTTAGGCTTAAATGCGCTTCGGCGCTATTCGATTAAAGGTTCGTATGGAGGTGGAATAGATGTGTTTTACGATCAAACCTTAGGTGTGCGTTCAGAAGGCGGTTCCAATGTTCGTTTAGGTATTCTACTGGCATATGAATTAATGTTGGGACGTATGAGTATCCCACTTCAACAGGGCGTTTATGCTATTAACCCGATTAAACGCGATGGATTTTTGTACCAGCGGATAGGATGGAAATATCATTTTAACAGATCGCTTGCAGCACAAATAAGTTTGAAATTCCACAATTTAAAAAACGACCATGCCGAACTGGGCCTGGTGTATCAATTTAAACCATGAAGTTCACGCATCTATTTACTGGTTTAATACTCGTGCTATGTTTATCATGCTCAAAAGAGCAGATGAACGATTGTTTTACATCTACGGGTAAAGTAGTTGACGAAAAGCGAGAACTCGATTATTTTACGGATGTACTTGTACTCGGAAATTTCAACCTGGTTCTGGTCGAAGATTCCATAGATTTTATAAAAATTGAAGCCGGATCTAAACTGTTGGAACAAATAAAAACGGTAGTAGAATTAAGGAAACTGACTATTGAAAATACCAATACCTGCAACTGGGTGCGGTCGTATAAAATTCCGGTTAATCTCGAATTGCACTACACAACACTTAACCAATTAGATCTTCAGGGTACAATTAACTTAACGAACAAAGACACCTTACGAGCTGATACGATTTCTATTCAAATGCAGAACAATTCGGGAAGGATAGACTTGGCTCTTTCGAATAAATTATTGGAGATAAATCAATCAAAAGGCGCTTCTGAAATTGTTGTTGGTGGTCGAACAGGATTGTTAATTTACAAACCCGGAGATCGTGTGGGAGCCAATTTTTTAAATCTGAAGGCGCGCAGGGTCGAAGCTGAAAGCCGGAGTGAAATGGATAGTTATGTGTATGCCACCGAATCGTTGAAATTAATTACACGGGCCGGAGGGAGTTTGTTGTATTCGGGCGAAGCTGTAGATATCGAAAAGGCTAGTTATGGCGAAGGAACGGTGTCGCGGGTGTATTAATAAAAAAGCCTCCGGGCTTTCTTGTAAAGACGGAGGCTTTTGATTTCATAATCAGATTACCATATCTGTCCGATGAAGCGGTTTAAATCATCGACGCTGCTGCTAAAACTAAATGCATTGTTAACCATAAAGTAGCGTTGTGGATCCACAACATAATGATAACCAAATTTTGCAATCTCGAGTCGGCTGCTTTCAAACGAAAAAAGGCGCATGATATCGGTAATTTGTGCCGAGGTCAATTGATTGGTGCTAATCACTTGCTTAGCAATCTGCAATCTGTTTGAATCAAAGTTCTGGCGGGAAATTTCCTGAAGCATAAACCCGAAATCTGTTGCGTTGGTAAATGCAGGTCGAACCACCGGATGCAATTGAGCCTGTGTTACCGGCTGGCACATCGACGGATGATTTTGCTCGTAAACCGGAATGTAATTTCCCCATGCATCGGAATAATAGCCCGGAGGAATGGTGTTATACGTTACCGTGGTAAACGGCAAGCTGTTCGGTTGGAAAAAATTTGGTTGAACATTGCCGGGATAGGTTGTTGTAGTGGTCGTGGTTACAGTTTGCTGAACGACAACATACTGAGCGGAACCTGCAACTACCAGAAGCAGCATTCCAAGGGTAGTTAATTTTTTCATGGCTGTTCAATTTTAAAATGGCTTTTCAAAGTCCTTGCCAAAATTTCGATACTTTTGGAAACTCAATTCTAAATCATGAAAAAAGCAGTTATTTCTACTCAATACGGAGATATGCAGGTTGATCTCTTCGATAAAGATGCACCCGGCACAGTCGATAATTTCATTCGTTTGGCACAAAGTGGCTATTACGATGGATTGAAATTTCACCGTGTAATTCCCGATTTCGTTGT
>CANMGM010000050.1 GCA_947497195.1 Bacteroidota bacterium | reverse complement strand
TTAACGAAGCTTATTATCAATTTTTCATTTGAAAGCTAGGCAATTAGCTGGCATCATCACTAATGCGTTTGAAGGCAAAACAATTTTCAAAACAAGGCAGCTGGCACTGGTATTTGACATTAAATTAAGATTGACATCAGATTGAAGCAACATGAAATTAACATTCAGTTAACATTGAATATGCTTTTGATTAATAGAACAACACTTCCTTTGTTCGAATAGTTGATGGTATGGGTTTAAACAATATCTTATCCTTTCTGGTTCCGAAAAACGACAAGTTTTTAACCTTGTTTGCCGAAGATACCGCAAATCTTGTGGAGCAGGCAAGGTGTTTCAACCAGCTTTTCAGCGCTACGCATCCCGAAGAAATTCAGCGAATCATTGATAAAGTAAAAGATTTCGAGCATAAGGGAGATGAAATAACCCATAGAATATTCCTTGAGCTTTCGGCCAATTTCATTACACCCATTGATCGTGAAGACATTCATGCCTTGGCTGCCAGTATTGACGATATTGCCGATTACATAAATGGTTCTGCATCACGTATCCATTTGTATAACGTTACCGAGTTTACAGAGCCGATGCGCAAACTCAGTGAAGTAATCATTCTTCAAACCGAAGAAATTCATGCTGCAATTCGTAATCTAAAAGGTTCGAAGAATCATGGTAAAATGAGGGAGCACATTGTAAAAATCAACTCGCTTGAGAACCAGGCCGATGATATTTTCGACAATGCGATTGCCGCTTTGTTTGTTAGCGAGGCCGATACCAAGCGACTTATAAAAGCGAAGGAAGTGTTAAGCGCTCTGGAAACTGCTACCGATAAATGCGAAGATGTGAGTCACGTGCTGGAGTCGATTTTGGTAAAAATTTCATAATCCAATCCGCTAAGGCTTATGGATTTTCCGGTATTTCTGATTGTTATTATTGCGCTTGCACTGATTTTCGATTTTATAAACGGATTTCACGATGCGGCCAATTCCATTGCTACGGTTGTTTCTACTAAAGTACTTACACCTTTTCAGGCGGTTGTATGGGCGGCGTTCTTCAATTTTCTGGCATTCTTCATTTTCAAGGATCATAGTGTAGCAAATACGATTTCAAAAACAGTACAGGATCAGTTTACCAGTCCCGAAATGCAGCCCCTACCCATGATTTTTGCAGGCTTGCTTTCAGCAATTGCCTGGAACTTGTTAACCTGGTGGTATGGTATTCCTTCTTCTTCTTCGCATACATTAATAGGTGGATTTGCCGGAGCGTTCTTGGCCGCTTACGGATGGGAATCTATCCGATTTGGTGTAGTAACGGCAACGGTGATTTTTATTTTCGTAGCGCCCATTGCGGGCATGCTTATGGCCTATCTGATTTCGATTTGGTTCCTCAATTCATTTCGGAAAGGGCCATGGATGAAATTGCTTTCCATCGGAATTATCATTGGCGTTATTTGGGCTGTTTCGAATGTATTGGAGTTTAGAAAAGATTTCAACGGCGGCTCGGCATATACCCTTAAATTCGAAAGCCCAATCAATAAGGAAGACCTAAGGAAAGCCTATACATTCAAGGAAAAGGACAAGGAAATTGCACCTGTAGTTCAGGTTGGAAAGGATAGTTTAGGAAATGCCGATGCAACCAAGACCATTTGGGTGGTGCGTACGGCATACATGAAGAAAAAGGGCGAAACAGCGCCTAACCAATTGCTGAATAACGTATTGCTCGAAAAAGCTCCTCAATCGGCTGCAATTGCAGAGGTACATCGCATTACCGAGGCGAGCAACGAGAAAGAACGCTATGACGAATCGCACCTGAAAGCCGATTTCGACGCCTATTGGTTGCGCGTTATTTTTCATGGTAGCAACTTCAAGTGGATCTTATTGGGATTTATAGTGGTGGTGATGGCCATCGCGACGCTTTTCTTGAGCTCATTGAATAATTACAAAGCCAATCGCCTGTTTCGCAAACTGCAATTGTTCTCCTCCGCTGCTTTCAGCATTGGCCACGGTGGTAATGATGCGCAAAAGGTAATGGGGATTATTTCGGTTGCACTGATTGCAAATGGTAGTATGACCAGCATGAAAGATATGCCCGACTGGGTGCCGCTTTCGTGCTACGCAGCCATTGCATTGGGAACCATGAGCGGCGGTTGGAAGATTGTAAAAACCATGGGGAACAAGATTACCAAAGTAACTCCATTCGAAGGCGTGGCCGCAGAAACAGCCGGTGCTGTTACGTTGTTCTTTACCGAGGGTTTGAAGTTCCCTTGGAAAATGGGCGATGAGGTTATCAAAGGAATTCCGGTGAGTACCACACACACCATCACAGGTTCCATCATCGGTGTAGGAATTACAAAACGCATTTCGGCTGTTAAATGGGGAGTTACCGGAAAGCTACTTGTAGCCTGGATCATCACAATTCCGATTTCGGCGCTAATGGGAGCCTTGTTTTATTGGCTCTGCAAATTGTTTGGCTTGTAGTTGATTTTAATCAAGAGTAAGGATATCGATTCTTCCACATTTTAAGCAGTGCAGTCCGGTATTCGCGTTCTCGTGCATTTTCTGAAGGCGTATAGAAAATTCTGCCGCGCATTTCTTCCGGTAAAAAATCTTGTTCTACAAAATTGCCTTCGTAATTGTGTGCATATTTATATTCTGCTCCATATCCCAAATCTTTCATGAATGCCGTTGGAGCATTGCGTAAATGAAGCGGAACCGGCAAGTCGCCTGTTTCTTTTACGAAATCGATAGCGCCTCGAATACCGGTGTATGCAGAGTTGCTCTTTGGTGAACAGGCCAGATAAATTGCAGTTTCGCCCAATACAAGATCACATTCGGGATAGCCAATTACCGAAACTGCCTGAAAGCACGATATGGCAAGCATTAACGCATTGGGATTTGCCAAGCCAATGTCTTCAGCTGCCAATAAAACCATCCGTCGGGCAATAAACTTCGGATCTTCTCCACCTACTATCATTCTGGCAAGGTAGTATAACGCGGCATTGGGATCTGATCCGCGCACACTCTTTATAAAAGCAGATATGATATCGTAATGCTGCTCGCCATTTTTATCATATAAAGCCAGGTTGTGCTGAAGAACTTCCTTCACCGATTCATTTGTAATCTGGATGATTTCGGTTTCTGCTGCATGCGCATTCACACTTAGTTCGAAAAGATTCAGCAGTTTTCGAGCATCGCCTCCCGAATAGCGAAACAATGCCTCGGTTTCGATCAATTCGATTGTTCTGAACGAAAGGTAACGGTCCTCGCGCATAGCACGATCAAGCAATCCACGAAGATCTTCGCTTGTAAGTGGGTTTAATGTGTATACCTGGCATCTCGAAATTAATGCGGGAATAACTTCAAAAGAGGGGTTTTCGGTTGTGGCACCAATTAAGGTAATGATTCCTTTTTCGACAGCGCCCAGCAAGGAATCTTGTTGCGATTTCGAAAAGCGGTGAATTTCATCGATAAACAAAATGGGCTTTTTGAGTAATCCACCTTGCTTTGATGCCGATTCAATTACATCACGAACTTCTTTTACTCCCGATGCGATTGCCGATAAACTGTAGAACGGAGCATCGGTTTGCTTCGCAATTAAATAAGCAAGCGATGTTTTACCAACGCCCGGCGGACCCCAAAAAAGCATGGATGGAATCTGAAGGCTCTGCTCTAAAATTCTACGTAACACCCCGTTTATTCCTAACAAATGCTGTTGCCCCACATAGGTTTCGAGGCTATGCGGTCGCATTCGTTCGGCGAGTGGCTCGTTTGGTATCATCGTATACGATTTAACCTTTCGGGTTTCCGGTGTTTCCAACGCTTGTGTGTCCAGAGCCAATATGCTGGCTCATAGTGAATTACGTTTTCCAGGATTTCAGAATGTTTTTTACTAATTTGACCCTCTTCCGTTCCATTGGAGTCGATGCAGACTTCTTCGTATTTCAGCGTGTAATAGCCTCGTTTTACTTTGTTAATCCTTCCAAAAACAACTCCGAGGTTGTATTGCCGTGCGTAGCGGTCGGTTCCGGTTGCCACAGCTGTGTCCTGGTGCAGGAATTCAATCCAGTGCGCTCTGTCGGGTTTCGCCGGGCTTTGATCAACGATAAACCCCCAGATGCATGTTTCGTTTTTAAGTTGCTCCATTTTATCGGCCAACTCTTTTACGGCAACCAACCGAACTCCGAAGCGGCTTCGGCTTCGCACCATCGATGCGTTGAATACCTTGTTTTTCAGTGGCAGATATAAACCATAGGCCGGATAGTTTACCTGCAGCGCAAGCGACATTGCCGCCCATTCCCAATTGCCATAGTGCCCGGTTACTGCGATCAATGATTTCCCTGCACGCAGGTGCTTGTCGAGGATTTCGGCATTTTCAATTTTCATTCGCCTGAGCAGCTCATTTTTTGAAATACTGAACGATTTGATCGTTTCAACTAAAACATCACCTAAATGCCGATAAAATTGTTTCTCAATCCGCAGTAATTCTCCTTCAGATAAGTTTGGTAATCCAGCTTTCAGGTTTTTTCGAGTTATGTGTATTCTGTATTTGAATACCTTGTACAAAATCACATAACTTAAGTCAGAAATTCTATATAAAAACCACAAGGGCAATAAAGAAATCAGGTAAATAATTCCGAGAATTATATAATGCAGAATAAACATTGTTTAACACAATTTATTTGCAATAAAATTTCATCAGGTCGTATGCGTCTAAAAATCCCTTTTCGGCCGATTTCTGAAGATCTTTGCATGCCACTCCTCTGTCACCATTTAGGTAATGCACCACGCCTAATTTATAATGGTATTTACCCTCTTCCGGATTTTTGGCAATCGCAATGGTGAAATCGTTAATTGCACTTGGATAATCGCTGGTCATAAAAAAACTATTGCCTCTTTCGAAGTAATACAAATCTTCATTTGGTTCAACTGCTATCGCATCATTAAAATCGGCGATTGCAGCGGTATGATTATTAAGTCCGCCTTTTGCAACGCCACGATAATAATACGCTTTGGCACTTAAAGGATTGTTCTTTACAACCACATTGCAATCTTCGATTGTTTTCTTGTAACTTTTAATTTTAAGATTACACAAACTGCGGTATAAGTAGGCGTCCCAATTTGAAGGATTCAGGCGTATTACCTCATCAAAATTACTCAGTGCCTGATTGTATTCTTCTTTGAGTGTCTGCGAGAGCGCAAGGCGAAACAGGTTTTGCTCATTGTCTTGGCAAAAAACAGGAAGTTTCAGGAATAAAATCAGCAACAGCCCGATTGTTTTATTTGCCATTATCGTCATTTGGGTTGAATGATTGCAGACGGCTTCATGGTTCTTCCCGGTGAATCTTTCCCGCAATATTTTGTGATGTAACCGTCTGATTGTTTCAGTCCCAGTTTTTTACTTTGCTCAAAATCGAAGCATGCCTTATCGCGTTCATTGGATAACAAATAACATTGCCCGCGCGCAAAAAGAGCCTCAGCATAATCAGGTTTTAGGCTCAATGCCTTATTGAATAACTCAATTGCTTCCGGGAAATTTTGTTCTCCTGATTTTTTAACTCCATCATTAAAATATGTGCTGTATAAAGTTGCGTTATCCTGAGCCATCAAACCGGAAAGGCCCATCAAAATTGAAATACTGACTACTAGAACCGTGATTTTCATTCTACACAATATGAATTATAATTGTTTTCGGCTTCTTGGTTTCCCAGTGTCATTGCCTTTTTCCAATCTGCACAGGCTCCCTTTTTATTCCCCGATAAATACTTAGCGGAACCTCTGTAGCCCAGTGCCTCTTCATGATTGGGGTTTAATTCGAGGCATTTATTGAAATCTTCGATGGCTTCTTTATCCTTCTCAACACCTCCGCGGGCAACAGCTCTGAAATAATAAGCATCGGCCAGTTTCGGATTTAACTCAATGGCTTTATTGCAATCTTTAATCGTAAACTTAAAATTCTCAGCCTCATAACTCAATTCGGCGCGACTCAGATATGCTTCTGCATAATTGGGATTTAGGTCGATTGCCGCATTGAAATCCTTCATAGCAAGATCCGAATTACCAAGGTCGATATACGATAATCCTCTATTGTGAAAGAATTCCGCATTTTTATTGTCGAGGCGAATTGCCTTTTCGATTGCCACGATAGATTCTTTGGGTTGACCAAGAAGTGCAAGTGTAGTGCCTTCATAAAAATACAATTCGGCGGTAGCCAACTTCAGCGAATCGGCTTTTTTGAAATCTTTCAAAGCCTTAGAAGCATCTTTCATGGCCAGATATGCCCTGCCGCGTACATAATAATTTTCGGCAAGGTCTTCGTCGCCTTTAACCAAACCTTCTGCTTTTTCGAGAGCAAGTGCAGCTTCGCCACCATCGATTAATGCGAATATTATTTTGGCTTCCTGCGATTGCGCATGGAATTGAGTATTGAATAACAACAAGGTGATTAGCAGTGCAAGAATTTTGGTCATGATGTTGTGAAATTAAATCAGTTGCAAGTTATACAATTCATTTTATGTTGCAGAATCCTTTTGCCTTCTCTTTTTTTCGCGTGTGAGTAAATCGAGTTCGCGACTTGTTTGTCCGGCCACGGAGGTGTTTTCTTCAGCTCTGCGAATTAGATAGGGTAAAACTTCTTTCACCGGACCATAGGGAACATATTTTACCACATTGTAGCTTGCTGCAGCAAGGTTGAAACTAATGTGATCGCTCATCCCCAGCAATTGCGAAAAAAAGATGCGTTCATCGTTGGCTTTGATTCCTTTTTCAGCCATTTGTTTCACGAGAAATGAAGAGCTTTCTTCGTTGTGAGTTCCGGCGCAAACTGCACAGCATGAGATATTGTTGGTAATTAAGTCGATTGCTTGGTTGTAATCAGAATCGGTTGCCTGCTTGTTGGGTTGAATTGGATCGGAATACTGAAGTTCGGCAGCCCGTTTGCGTTCTTTTTCCATATACGCACCACGCACCAATTTTATGCCTGCGTTGAAATTCTGCGTTTTTGCAGTTTCGATAAGCGCTTTCAATTTTAGAAGCCTGTCGTGACGGTACATCTGAAAGGTATTGTAAACAACGGCACGCTCACCGTTGTATTTCTGCATCATCTCCAGCATGAGTTCGTCCATCACCGGTTGTATCCACGATTCTTCAGCATCCATCATAATGCGCGTGCCATCGTCAAATGCCTTTTTGCACAAGCGCTCTACGCGGTTTCGAACATGCTCAAATTCGTTGCTTTCGGCCTCAGATAGCGCTGCATCACTGCTCACTTTTTCGAGCAAGGCAAAGCGCGCCAGTCCGGTTAACTTGAATACGCAAAACGGAACATTATCATCGAGCAATGCGCGGTTTTGGGTTGCCTCAATTTCATCGCAGGTGTGATCGAAATCGGCTTCAGATTCTTTCCCCTCAACCGAATAATCGAGAATTGTTCCCACATTGTACTCTGCCAAATGCGCGATGGTTTTCTCGCACGTTCGAATGCTGGTACCTCCGCAAAAATGGGCATAAATCGTTTCCTGAATCAGCCAGCGTGTGGGGCCAATTCTTGCTGCAAGTGCTGCAAATGGCTTCGACAGTGCAACGAGTTTGTTGTTTCCGATGAATTTAAACAACCACCAGGCCTTGCTGAGTTCGTTGTTCGATTTGTGTTTAAATGCTGTTTCAGTATTGTCGAATGAAATCATGTTTCGCTTAAGGTTTCAAAATTAAACAAATTTGAATCATTTGTTGCTCATGCCTTGCTGCGGTTGTATGCGTTCGAGATGCAACCTGCGTAATTTTCCTGCTTTCGTACCAATTGTAAGCGAAACAAGCAAGGTCATGCATCCACCGAATATAACCGAAGGAACCAGCCCCATAATTTTAGCCGCAAGTCCCGATTCGAATGCGCCAATTTCATTTGAAGAACCAATAAACACTGAATTCACCGACGATACCCTGCCGCGCATTTCGTCGGGTGTATACAATTGTACAAGCATCGAACGAATGAGCACAGAAACAGCATCAAAAGCGCCTGAAAAAAGTAGCAAGGCAAACGAAATCCAGTAGTTCTTGGATAGTGCAAAGGCAATTATACACACTCCAAACAGCGCCACGGAAGCAAACAATTTTATTCCGGTTTGTTGCATCGGCGGACGACGGGCTAGAATAACAGAAACAATAACAGCTCCGATCGAAGGTGCTGCGCGTAACCAGCCCAAAGCCTCTGGTCCCGAATGTAAAATCTGGTCGTTAAACAGCGGCAACAATGCAACAGCTCCACCAAATAAAACGGCAAACAAGTCGAGTGTTAATGCTGGTAAAATTATTCGATGTTTTGCAACAAACGATATTCCGCTGCGCAGTGATTCGTAGAGCGATTCTTTGCGAGGGTTCGGTATTGATTTAACAGCAATGGTTCCGAAAAGCAAAAGTGCACATCCTGTTAAGGCGACGGTTGAAGTAAAGGCTTGTTTCGCGCCAAAGTAGCCGTAAATTAATCCTCCCAACGCAGGACCGGCAACCGAGGCAATTTGCCAAAATCCGGTGTTCCATGCAATGCCTTGCGGCAACAGTTCGCGTTGCAGTAAATTTGGAATCATTGATTGCATAGATGGACCTCCGGTGGCTCGAGCAATTCCGGTAAGTCCAATTAAGAGATACAATTGCGACAATGAAATCTTTTCGGGAGAAAAACTTAGGTATCCGAGAACCAATGCACAAACAGCAAATAAGGCTGTCGAAAGCATAATCATCCGCTTGCGCGGAAACACATCCGCCCAGTAACCGCCCGGAAGTATAAACACCATAAATGTAGCTGCCTCAGCCAAGCCTGTTAGTCCCAAAGCCATCGCGTCTTTGCTGCGTTCATAAACAAGCAGGCTGAGGCTTATAGCTTGAATTTGTACTGCCAGTGTTAGCGAAAAGCGTCCGAACAGAAATGCGGTGAAAGACCTTGCCCGAAAAACCTCAAAACCCTCCATTTCAAACTCATTTGGTACTGTTCCTTATCGGAAAATAGTGAGACAAATCTAAATCGAATATCAGAAATAATCTATCTACTAATTAAAAAGATATGATTTTAACACATTAAAAACATCTTGGTACAGTTCATAATCTTTCGGACGAATATTTTTTTTTACCTTTCCTACATTATTTCAAAACCAAATCGTATGAAGCATTTACGTTTACTTGCATTAGCAGGATTGATGAGTAGTTTGGCCTTTGGCCAGCAATTGGAGCCCGGTAGCATTGTCTTGGCAAAGCAAGGAAATGTGCCATCTTTTGCACGGTTCGAGAAGGGTACTGAACCCAGTGTTCAGGAATTCGAGGGATGGATAAAGCGCACATATTTTCAGGATGGGCCTATATCGCTAAGCCTGCTTTCAAAAGAGAACGATCAGTTGGGCGAGACGCATTACCGCTATCAGCAAACGGTAAATAATCTGCCGGTTATTGGAACAATGTTCCTGGCGCACAGCAAGAATGGAAAGGTATATGGCTTTAATGGAGAAGTAGTTGATGCCGAATTTACGAGCACTGCAGCCGCTATCACAGATCAAAAAGCACTAGATGCTGCTGTGAAACATATCGGAGCGAAATCCTACAAATGGCAAATGCCTGAGGAGGAAGAACATCTGAAAAAAGAACAGAACGACCCCTTTGCTTCCTATTTTCCTAAAGCGGAATTGTGCTATTACAAGCCGCTCAAAGGTGCT
This sequence comes from Bacteroidota bacterium, assembly GCA_947497195.1. Lineage (GTDB taxonomy): Bacteria > Bacteroidota > Bacteroidia > M30B66 > M30B66 > CAMCXT01. The sequence continues at coordinate 1,588 of CANMGM010000050.1, read as the reverse complement.
TACGTTTTAGCGTATCGCTTAGATATTTATGCGCATGAGCCTGTTTCACGTCAATACGTATTTATAGATGCACAAACCGGAAGTGTATTGGGCGAGGAAGAACGCATCGTTCATACCGACCAGCCCGGCACTGCAGTTACCGGATATTCGGGAACGCAGCCCATCGTGGCCGATTATACCGGAACCACCTACCGCCTTCGCGAAACTGGACGTGGAAATGGTATCGAAACGTTCAACCTGCAAAAAGGTACATCGTATGCAGCTGCGGTCGATTTCACCGATAGCGATAATGCATGGAACCTAGCAAATGCCAATAAGGATCAATACGCTACTGATGCGCATTTTGGCGCCGAAAAAACGTATGATTACTTCTTCAGTAAATTCAACCGCAACTCAATCGACGGCAATGGATTTAAGCTTATTAGTTACGTGCATTACAGTTCCAATTATGTAAATGCTTTTTGGGATGGCAGCCGTATGACCTACGGCGATGGCGATGCAACCTACAATCCATTAACTTCCATGGATATCGCCGGGCATGAAATTACACATGGACTTACAAATTTTAGTGCAAACCTCGTTTATTCGTACGAAAGCGGCGCACTGAATGAAAGTTTCTCGGATATCTTCGGAACTGCAATTGAGTATTATGCAACACCTTCACTGGGCGATTGGCTCGTAGGTGAGGACATTGGAGCAGCATTCCGCAGCATGAGCAATCCCAATGCGTACTCGCAACCCGATACCTATTTAGGTTCTTTTTGGTACACCGGAGCCGGCGATAACGGCGGTGTGCACTATAACAGTGGTGTGCAAAATTTTTGGTTCTATTTGTTAAGTGTTGGCGGCACAGGTACCAACGATATTGGCAATGCATACAATGTTCCTTCAATTGGAATTGATAAAGCAGCTGCCATTGCGTTCAGAACGCTAACTGTTTATTTGGGACCAAACTCGCAGTATGCCGATGCCCGTTTTTATTCCATAAAAGCTGCAGAAGATTTATATGGTTTGTGTTCGGCAGAGGCGCAGGCTGTTGCCAAAGCATGGTATGCTGTTGGAGTTGGATCTAATTCCATTTCTGTTATACCAAGCATCAGCCTAAGCGGATCATCGAGCTTCTGCGCCGGCAGCACAGTTACACTCAATGGTAACGCTTTGCCCAATTACCAGTGGAACCTGAACGGAAGCCCAATCAGCGGAGCAACTTCATCGACTTACACAACCGGTGTTGCCGGAGTTTACTCACTAAGCACAACAGGATGTGGAACCGCCACAACATCATCATCGGTTACCCTTGTGAGCAATTCGGCTACTGCGGTAATTTCGGCCAACCAACTTAACAGCTGTGCTGCTATTACATTAAATTCAACAACATCGCCCGGCTATGCATTGCAATGGATGTTAAACGGCAGCGATATTCCGGGAGCTACGGCAGCAAGTTATGCTGCAGCAACAAGTGGAAACTACAGTTTGCGCATTCAAAGTACCATTGGTCCGGCTCAAACGTTAATCAGTACCGGCCCCGTTTCAATTCCAGATAATAGTTGTCCCGGAGCTACGGGCTCAATTGTGGCTACAGGTTTAC
>CANMGM010000049.1 GCA_947497195.1 Bacteroidota bacterium | reverse complement strand
GCGGCTGTTTTGGGAACTTGTTCGCCCAATACAATATGCAGTACAGTGATAAATGAGAAAGCAATTGGAATGGATATAGCGTGCGAAGCGCTGGCATCGAGCGTGTAGCCCATGTTGGCCATCACTTGCAGTACGAGTTTGTTCACCACATCTTCGCCAATCCACCCGAGTGCAAGCGATGCGAGTGTGATGCCGAGCTGGCAGGCGCTGAGGTAACCATCGAGATGCGAAACGATATGCTGCGCCATTTTGGCCAAGGTATTTCCCTGTCCGGCACGGAGATCTATTTGCGAATGCCTCACTTTAACAATTGCAAATTCTGCAGCGACAAAGAAGCCGTTGAGAACCACCAAAAGTAGGGTGAGTAAAAATTGTTCGAGCATGAAATTTTATGAAATAAAAGTAAGAAGCGTTACATCAATTCGGCACGTTGCCGAGCGAAAAATATCCACAACAGATGTGAATAGCGCAATTTAAGGGGGCTTCTTCAAGGTGTTTTTTACGCGACAAATGTACGTAAATAATTGTGAGACTTCGAAATCATGCATTTAGCAGCGTATATCACTAGAATTAGTGATTGATTCAATCATCAAACAGAAACAACTTTGTTACGATTCAAACTAAAAAACACATGAAAACACAACTACTTTTCCTGGTTTATCTTATTGCAAGCGCATTATCGTTGAATGCCCAAGAGCCCGATTGGTTATGGGCCAGGCAATTGAGCGGCAACAGCGATGATGAATTTAACGATGTGGCTACAGATTTGGACGGCAATAGTTATATGACAGGATATTTTAACAGTGGCTCGGTTACTTTTGCAGGCCAAACTTTTACGGGTAGCCCCGGTGGAACAGCCATTCTTGTAAAGCGGAACCCTACGGGTGGTCTGGTCTGGGCGCGTACAATATCAGGTTGCAGAGCCTTGGCCGTTTCAACAGATGCTTCTGGTAATTGCTCCATAACAGGACAAATAATGTCTGTAACTGCATCAGCTTCGATTGGTAACATTACACTAACCAATACGCTTGGCGGGGATGTGTTTTTTATTGCCAGGTACAATTCCAATGGCGATGTACTTTGGGCCAAAACAGTTGCCGAAGGAAATTTAGCCGGTTCCGAACCGCGCGCCATTCAATGCGATGCATCCGAAAACAGCTATGTCATGGGGATGTATTATGGCGGACAACCGGCCAATTTCGGAAATGGCTTATTGCCCAACGAAGGCGTTTCGGATGTTTTTCTGTTAAAATACACTGCTGAAGGAAATCTCGAATGGTCTAAACATCTGGGAGGAAGTTCTGCCGAACAAGCTGCCGATGTCTCTGTGGATGCTGCCGGAAATGTTATCGTCGTGGGCGGTTACAACAGTGCGGTGTTTAGTTGCGATGGGCTTCAACTTTTAAATCCCAGCGGATTGCTACCAACCGGTGGTCGTAAAGAGATATTTGTTGTAAAATACACTGCAGCGGGCGCCATTGTGTGGGCAAAAAATGCTGAAGGCAATGGTGAAGACATCGCGCAGGGTGTTTCTACAGATGCTTCCGGCAATATTTATGTTTCGGGTCAATTCAATGGCGACTCCTTAAATTGGAATGATGAAGTTGTGGTTAACACAGACAATACTCCGATTTCGAATATTTATAGCGATATTTTCGTTGCCAAATTAGACGCTTCTGGTTCGGCGGTTTGGCTGAAGAGTTACGGTTCTGCCAATATCAATGGGATAAATGAAGATATTGGATTCGGAATTCAGAGCACCGCCGATGGTATTTCTTATGTCTGTGGTTTTTTCAGTGGTTCCGAAATAACATTTGGTACTCAAACGCTCACCAACATTGGTTTCGAAGACTTTTTCATACTGGCAATGGATGCGGATGGCGGCGAACTTTGGGCCAAGAGTTCAGGTATCGAAAATGGTAGCGCGTATGCCTATAATGTTGCATTCGATGCTTTTGAAAATGTGTTTGTGGCAGGGTATTTTGATGCCGATTTTGGGACTATCTTTAATTTTGGAAACATATCGATTACTGGCAATTCGGCCGGCGACGGATTTATGGTTAAACTCGGAGCTAACACGGTGGATATCCAAAGTCCTGAGCGTAAGCCTATCTTGCGATTTTTTCCGAATCCAAGTTCTGGAATTGTATCAATCGATCTTAATGCGAACCTAATGCAGGGTAATTCGATTTTGCATGTTTATAATTTGCTCGGTAAAGAAGTGTTAAACATGTCGCTTACACCTTTATATAGTACCATTAAAATAGGAGCGCTACTTCCCGATGGAATCTATGTGATGAAGGTGCTTGATTCAACCGGAAATATCTTGGGTGCTGAGCGCCTTGTTTTGCAGCGATAACAATAGCGGTTTTTGAGTTTTACTGTTTAATCCGGAATCTTCCTAAGAAATTTAATCAACGCAGAATAAAACCAGTCGATGCAGGTTTCTGTAAATTTAAAATGGAAACAACGTAGCTACTTAATGTTGGATCGGGCGCATAAAAATCAGTAGATAAAATCTGCGCCCGGCTTTGAATGGCCGCGTCAAACATTGTATAGTCGTTGTTACGTGCCTGCTGTGTTTCAACATCGGTGCGGGTGCGTACAATGAATGTATTTGTCAGCAGGCTAATTTCTGCTTCCTTCCCGATTGGATTGTTTCGGATTACAAAGGCGGTTTCCGCATCATTTGGATTGCCGTACACAAATGCTAGATTTTCGTGTGTGTACTTTTTGTAGGCATCTCCATTTCCGTCGAAAATAAAAATAACCTTCCCCAGCACTTCATTTAGATGAGGCCAACCCATGGTGTTGAGACGCGCACGTGTTGTAACGAAGGTGTCGCGAAGCATGGTCGGAGTAAGCAAGTGTTCGGTCCCGAAAATGCGCTTAATCTGTTCATCGATTTGCAGATAGGCCAGTGAGTCGAATGGAATCGCCCGTTTAAAGCCAATGTTGCGCAGAAAACGCGAATAATCGGCAGGTGCGGTATCTTTTAATTCGAGGTTGATGAAAATAGGCACATGTGCAGGATTTTTTTTCGACCAAATACGCACTTCCTGTAGAGCTTCGCTTAACGTACGGTAATTGCTTTCGTAATCCACATCGGCAATATGCAGCACTTTGAAGCCGGGTTTGCGCATCAGGCTATCGCGCGTGCGTTGCTTCAAACCGCGAATAAAGAAGTTAATACGCCTTTTGGCGAATCGACCACCACGCGGATCATGGTAAATATCGAGTTCGATGCCCCTGATATCGTACTTAGTAAACTGCTCAGCTAACGAAACATGCCCATAATCCATGCGTTTCGGATCGAGTTCTTCGCCAAGCCGTTTTTTAAATTTTTGAAGAAAACGAATCACCCGTTCATCGGGCTTTCGCTTGTAACTATTGTGCGATGCAAGAATTCTGATGTCGTTGAGCCGAATGGAATCGGTGTTTTGCGCAAGCAGATGAGTCGATGAGCACATAAAAACGAATAAAAAAATCAACCCAATTAAACGAATCATGGTTCCGCGTATCTTTAGTCTCCAATTTAGGCAATGATTAATAAGTGTGCCCTGCTAATTTTTGGTGTTCTTTTGTGTATTGCAGTTCATGCGCAAGAAAAGAAAAAGACACGATTAACCGATAAATTTTTTGGGAAGAATTTGCGGTTTATTGGCAATCCCATTATTCAAAGCAGTCCCGAAACGGGCATTAAGGTGGGACTTGCCGGCAATTATTTATTTAAAACAGGAAAAGATTCGCTCACGCGCTCGTCGAACCTGTACCTGCAAATCGCCTACACTACAAAACAGCAGTTTATTCTGGAACCTATATAAAATGTTTTCACACCCAACGAAAAATTTATCCTAAGAGGTCGAGCCGGCTATCTGAATTTTACCGATCACTACTGGGGGCTTGGTCCACTAACTGAAGCTTCGGCCAAAGCCAATTTAAGCTATCGTCGCATTTACCTGCAATCGAAGGTGCTTCGTAAAATAAGTGGCAATTGGTTTGCCGGCGCACAATTGAGGTATAGCACTATTTACGGTCTAAACTGGACCAACACGCTTGTTCCCGAAGTTGAAGGCAATGGCGGCAGCACAGTGGTCGGAATTGGACCCAATGTGCAGGCCGATTTTCGCGATAATCCGTTCTCGCCACAAAAAGGCTGGTATGCCGATGTGTATTATGCGCGATTCGGAACCTGGGCGGGAGGAACGCATACATTTGATGAGGTGCAGGCCGATTTCAGGTATTATTTAGCCCTGCGAAAACCCTTTCAGGTTTTGGCTTTTCAGGCTTTCGGAAATTTTACACATGGTGAGGTTCCCTTCAGAGAATTGCCACGACTGGGCAGTTCATTCTTGATGCGCGGATATTTTGAAGGTCGTTTCAGAGATCATAATTACGTGGCAGCCCAGATGGAATGGCGGCAACCGGTTTACAAATGGCTTCATGCTTCGGCCTTTTTAGCTGTGGGGGAAGTGGCTCCTGAAATACGTTTGTTCAATGCAAAAAGCATTAAATCCACTGCCGGAATGGGTGTGCGAATTTTACTTAATAAAAAGGAATCGGTATTTGCCCGCTTTGATTTTGCCTTTAATAACGAAGGAGGCACCGGTTTTTACATACGTATAAATGATGCGTTCTAGCTCAACAAAATCAATTTAGCCAATTTATCCTCTTTCCCGTTCGCGTCGGGTTTGCTGTTGCAGCGGGTTTTCTGAGGCTTCAAGATATTGTTTACGGTTTCGGTGTACATCAATCGCTGTATAAACAGCTTCTCGAAACGATGATGGATCTGCAGCATTCTTCCCGGCAATGTCGTAACCTGTTCCGTGGTCGGGCGATGTACGGATGATTGGTAATCCGGCTGTAAAATTTACACCATGGTGAAATGCGATCGACTTGAACGGAATCAGTCCCTGGTCGTGATACATGGCCAATACTCCATCGTACGCCTTCCAAGCGCCGCTTCCAAAAAAACCATCAGCTGCGAAAGGACCGAATACATACATGTTTTCCTGTTGGGCTTTCTTCAGGGCTGGAATAATAATCTGTTCTTCTTCCTTCCCAATAACGCCGCCATCGCCGGCATGCGGATTAAGGCCTAACACGGCAATCTTTGGTCCGCGAATTCCAAAATCCTGCAATAGGCTTTGGGTCATCACGCGGAGTCTGCTCACAATGAGGTCGGCCGAAAGTTTTGATGAAACGTCATGAATTGGAATGTGCCCGGTAACAGTGCCCACCCGCAAATTTTCATGTACTAACATCATCAGGTAATCGCTTTTTCCTGTCTTTGAAGCAAAATACTCGGTATGGCCCGGAAAATTAAATTCAGGTCCTTGTACGTTTTGCTTGTTAATGGGTGCAGTTACAATTACATCGATTAGACCCGCTTCAAGATCCTGCATAGCCCGTTGAATCGACTTTACAGCCCAGGAACCTGCTGCCGGTGTGCTCATTCCGGTATCCATTCCCACATCAAGATCCGAAAGATTTACAAAATTACAGTGATGCTTAACCGCCTTGGACGCATCCGGTATACCATAAAAATTGAAATCCTGAATTCCTAACATCTTGCGGTAATGCGAGGCTACCTTATGAATCCCGTAAACAACCGGTGTGCACAATTCGAGCATCCCATGATCGGCAAAGGTTTTCATGATTACTTCGTATCCGATTCCATTGAAATCGCCTTGTGTTATACCAACCCGCACGAGTTGATCCGAACTTTCACTCATAATTCAGCCCGTGTTCTTGCAAATTCAAATAACAAGCGAACGCCATATCCGGTGCCTCCTTTTCCGCGGTATGTGTCGTTGCCGTCGTTAAAAGCAGGCCCAGCAATATCGAGGTGAGTCCAAGGGTAATCGGTAAAATGTTCAAGGAATTTCCCTGCAGTATTTGCACCGGCAATTACGCCTCCGATGTTTTTCATGTCGGCAATATCGCTCTTCAGCATATCGCCATATTCATCCCATAGCGGAAAATCAACAATTCGCTCGTGTACCGAATCGCCGCACTGTTTTAGAACCTCATGTTCATCGCGTGTATTGGTCATCGCAACAATGCCAAAACTTCCGATAGCGCGAACCGCTGCCCCGGTTAAGGTTGCCAAATCGATGACATAACGCGGTTTGTATTTCTTGGCGTAAACCAATGCATCGCTCAAAATCAGGCGACCTTCTGCATCGGTATTTAAAACCTCTACAGTGGTTCCATCCGAAATAGTGATAACATCGCCTGGAACAACCGAATTTCCATGTGGTCTATTATCGGTAACCGGCGTAATTCCTACAACCCAAATCGGCAATTCGGCTTTTGCAATGGCATGAAGCGCTCCCGCCACTGCTGCAGCACCAGCCATATCGCATTTCATGGTCATCATGCCATCATTCGGCTTCAGACTAATTCCTCCTGTATCGTACACAACACCCTTGCCTACAAAAACATAGGGCTGCTTGTTGCTGGCATTTTTAGGCTTGTATTCCATCACCACAAAAGCCGGCGGATCAACCGATCCCTGATTTACGGCGAGTAATCCGCCCATTTTAAGCGACTCAATTTTGGCTTTGTTGAATACTTCTACTTTGAACCCTGCTGCCTTTCCAAGCTTTTGAACATCCTTTGCAAACTGCTGCGCATTCATAAAGGAAACGGGTTCGTTCACCAAATCGCGCGAAATCCAAACCGATTCGCAGAGCAATTCGAGCAATTCAAGTTCACGTTTCGCAATCCCTTCACTGAATACATTTATTTTTTTTAATGAATTCTGCAGCTTTTCTTTTTCGCCCTTGTATTTGAGAAACTGATAATTGCCCAAAACAATTCCTTCTGCTACACAACGCGTTTCGTTGGGATATTTACCCGCATCGATTAATTGGATTTCTGAAATTTTATGGGTGTTGATGGATGCGAGCATTGCATTTCCTGCAACTCGGCATGCTTCAAGACTAAGCGGTCGTGTTTTTTTCTCTTCCGGCTGAACTAAAAAACTAAAATAATTCAGGTGATTTATGGTGATTGATTTTCGTTTTGCATCAAGCTGTGATTTGATGTATGCAAGTTCATCTTTACTGAATCCTAGCTTCTCAAGCTCCTTTGTAGTTTGAAAAACGATGACGCGGTTTTTAGATTCTGTTTTGGCGATTTTCTTCAGTTGCAGTGCCATAAATTCATTCTTTCGTTTGAGGCAAATGTAATTCGATTGCGGGATTATTTGATTTTGTTCATGAATTTATTTTGCGATTTAGCCTGAAGCGGCGAACTTTAATACCTTGCACGCTGTTATTACGGCATGAATACAGAAGAATTATTGCAGCGTGCACTGAAGTCTGATTGGCTAAGCATTGAAGAAGGCCAGTTTTTATTTGAAAATGCAGCATTAAACCAACTAATCTGGGTCGCTGATACCTTGCGAAAGGAAAAGAAAAAGTCTGATACCGTAACATGGATGATTGATCGGAATGTAAATACGACCAACGTCTGCATAGCAAACTGTAAGTTCTGCAACTTTTACCGTATACCTGGGCATGCCGAATCATATACAACAACGCTCGATGAATACCGGGTTAAGATTGAAGAAATGCGCAAGTATGGAGGCGATCAACTCTTACTGCAGGGGGGACATCATCCCGATTTGGGCATTGAATTTTATGAGAATCTTTTTCGGGATTTGAAATCGAATTTCCCCGACATTAAACTACATGCGCTTGGTCCGCCTGAAATTGCCCACATTGCCAAAATCAGTAAATTGTCGCACAGCGAGGTGCTTCAGCGGCTCAAGAATACTGGGCTCGACTCGCTACCGGGCGCAGGCGCCGAGATCTTAAACGACCGGGTGCGGCGGATGATATCAAAGGGGAAATGTGGCGGACAGGAATGGCTCGATGTGATGCGTGCCGCGCATCAATTGGATATCACAACTTCCGCAACGATGATGTTTGGCCATGTTGAAACCATCTACGAACGTTTCGAACACCTTGCCTGGATTCGGCAGGTGCAGAGTGAAAAGCCGACCAATGCTCATGGATTTTTGGCCTTTATCCCATGGCCATTTCAGGACGATGGTACGCTTTTACGCCGCGTAAAAAACATTCGCAATACCGTAAATGCCGAAGAATATATTCGCATGATTGCGATGAGTCGCATTATGCTCCCCAATGTTGAGAATATTCAAGCGTCCTGGTTAACCGTGGGTTCCAAAACAGCGCAATTGTGTTTGCACGCTGGGGCAAACGATTTCGGGTCGATTATGATAGAGGAAAATGTTGTTTCTGCAGCCGGTGCGCCACATCGATTTACCGCCGATGGCATCCAGCAAGCAATACGGGAAGCAGGCTTTGAGCCGAGATTACGAACGCAGAAATATGAGTTTCGCAAATTGCCCGAGGCCATCGTACAACAGAAAATTAACTATTAATCGCGAACGCAGCGTACTGAGAAGCCGTTTTGTTGATTTGCTGAACTAATTCCGGCTGATGCGGCTGTATTGGTTAGGGAAAGGCACCATGCTCCATTGCCATCGCCCGGTGTTTGAGTCCACCAAAAACCAGCATCCAATTGATTCCCGAAAACACCAGTTTCAAAACGAGCTCCACCGGGTTGTCCAGAAAATCCACTTGAATTATCTGCACCAACATTGGGCGACGTCCAACTAAGTACACCTTTTAATTTGCCTCCGGCCACTTCTTCCCCACCTAAAAAATTAACCAATGTGGTTAGTTCGTTCAGAGTTGGTACATGCCATCCATCGGGACAAACATTACGAGGATCATTCACCGAGTAATAATTATATAGCTTTCCGAATAAAAGTGCACTATTCACATCATTGTCATAATATGAAAACGCTTCTGTTGATGTACTTGCCCAAGTTGTGTTATCTGTAACTTCAGGTATTTCATCACCATTGCTGTAAGCCGATGATTTTAGGTTTTCCTTGCACCAGCACTGGTTGCCAATTTTAATGGTAGGCATTTCATTGCCATCGTTGTCTAAAATAGTAGCAGGGCATGCTGCTCCGATTCGAATAACTTTATAATTGCTAGAGAATTGGTTGAGCTCGCTTTGTTTTAATTCAAGCATTCGTGGTCCCCTGCTTTGCGAATTATTATTTGCGCAGCCATTTCCGTTCGAAGGGCACGCGTAACCCGTTCCATTACTTTGATAAATGTACTTTTGAGTACCTGATCCCAAAACAATACCTACGTGAAATACCGGATTTCCAAAAACAATTACATCTCCAGTTTGCAATTGATTCGCAGGTACAGAACCTGGGCTTGTGTGTTGTACAGTGCTAGCGCGCAGTTTATTGTAGTTGTCAGATCCTGGATTTGTAAATGCTGAATTCCAGTTCGTCGGATCGCCAAAATATCCCGAAGGGGTTCCTGTATGGTTGTTATTGAACCGCAATCCTGCATTGTTAGCTATCCAATACGTCATAGCCGAACAATCGAGACCGTAAATTAAATCTTTGATGCAACCGGTATCAGGTGCGCAAGTCGTTCCCGAATTTACATTCGCAGGCAATACAGGTTGCGTACGTTGTTGATATAACCTACTTCCGAATCCATAGCGCAAACCATTGCACGCAGGCTTATTCGTTCCTTCATCCGGGTATTGATGCTGGCTATCGTCTACCAAATAATTTCCAACCACAAGCATTTTAGCCAATAATAAAAGTCGTTGTTGGTCTTCTGTAAATGCAGAATAATCTGATACTCGACCGGCAAATCCTGAATTTTGAAGCCATAGCGGATCCAGTTCCTGAATGATTCCGAGCGCAGAATTAACCGAGTCGACCATTAGATTTTCCAATGGAATGAGCGTATCATTCCACATTTCCAGCATAGCGTTTTGTTCGGGGGTCAAACCCTCCTCCAAGGCTGTTGCAGTTGTGTCGGGTTCAATGGTTTCGGGTTCTTCCTTATCTTTTTTGCAGGAAGGATTCAGGAGTACACTACTTGAAAAAAGCAGGTACACCAAGGCAATGCGGAAATTGAAAGGCAATCGAATCTTCATAATTAAACTACACAAGAATGAACTGCGAAGATGAGAAACTTACCAAATCAATCATATCCCTAATTCTAGTGATTGATGCGTTTATTTTATTTCGTTTCGCATCCAATTGCTCGTTCGAAGAAATAAAACGCATTAATCCCGATAATTCGGCTTACCTTTGCCGCTCAATTTTTAGAATGACATCTTTTTCAGAATTGGGGCTTCGTGAGGAGCTCCTGGAGGCAATCGCCGATTTAGGCTACACCGCCCCCACACCAATCCAAGAGCAAAGCATTCCGCTTCTCTCGGAACAAATTACCGACCTTGTTGCACTTGCTCAGACCGGAACCGGTAAAACAGCCGCCTTTGGTTTGCCTTTGTTGAACATCCTCGATGAATCGCGCCGTACGCCGCAAACATTGATTCTTTGTCCAACGCGCGAATTGTGCTTGCAAATCAGCAAAGATCTCGAGGCGTTCTCCGCCAAACTTCCCGGTGTACGCATCGTAGCCGTTTATGGAGGAGCCGCAATATCAACCCAGATCCGGACAATCAAAGCCGGGGTTCAGATTGTAGTTGCAACGCCCGGCCGCTTGAAAGATTTAATCGAGCGTAAAGCCGTTCAGCTCAGCGAAGTCGAAACCGTTGTGCTCGATGAGGCCGACGAAATGCTCAATATGGGATTTCGCGAGGACATCGATTTTATTCTGTCTACGACACCGGCTGAGAAACAAACGTGGCTTTTCTCTGCTACGATGCCGCCCGAAGTTGCTGCAATTTCGAAGAATTACATGCAAGATCCGGTAGAGATTTCGGTTGGAAAACGAAATTCGACGGCCGAAAACATCCGCCACGTATATTATCAGGTGCTCGCATCCAATCGTTACGAGGCATTGAAACGCATTGCCGATTATCATCCCGATATATATGGTATTATTTTCTGCCGCACGAAAATCGAAACGCAGGAAATTGCCGAGAAGCTCATCCGCGATGGTTACAATGCCGATGCTTTGCATGGCGATTTAAGTCAGGCGCAGCGCGATGCCGTAATGCGGAAATTTCGTTCCAAGCATTTGCAAATGCTCGTAGCAACCGATGTGGCAGCGCGCGGTATCGATGTCGATAGTATTTCGCACGTTATTAACTACAATCTTCCAGATGATCCCGAAAGCTACACGCATCGCTCGGGTAGAACAGCACGTGCCGGAAAGCATGGAATTTCGCTGGCCATCGCAACGGCTAAAGATATTTCGAAGATCCGCCAGATCGAGAAGAAAATTGGGACGCAGTTTG
>CANMGM010000048.1 GCA_947497195.1 Bacteroidota bacterium | reverse complement strand
TGCATCGAGCAGGTATTCGATTCGTTCGCGTGCCGTTAACTTGCCTCGCGCATGTTCCTTTTCAATGCGGCTTTTTCCTCCGCCCAGTTTAACCTTCTCGAGTTTCTGGTTCATGGCGGCAAGGAGCAGCTTCATTTTATCTTCGTTTCGGTTGAATTCGATGTTTACCGACATAGGTTACGCTTAAAATCTACTGCAAATATGCTGAAAATAGGCACATTCGAAACGCTGCCGCTTATATTATTTGTTAGAAAGCACCATCGCCAGATGATTCTTCAAAACATCCAATCCACGGTCGTAGCTACTATTATTTGTAACAATGATATCGGCCTCATCGCGGTAAGGACGCAGGAATTGCATGTACGACGGCATCACATGGTTGTTCCACTGATACAAGACCACATCGTGCTCATAACCACGTTCATCGCGGTCGCGTTTGAGCCGTCGTTCGAGCTTTACCTCATCGCGTGCGTCGATGTAAACCTTGAGGTCGAGTGCTTCGCGAATTTCGGTGTAATGGAAGATGAACAAGCCTTCCATAATGAGCAAAGGCGCCGGCTGCATTTCAATTACACGCGGTTCGCGCGATGCATTGTTGAATGTGTATTCCTTAATCCGGATGGATTCACCGCGCATCAAACGTTGCATATCGGCATGAAAAGCTGCACGGTCGATGGAAGTCGGTAAGTCAAAGTTTATCTGACCATTTTCGTCGCGCAATTGCTGGTCTTTCGGACGGTAGTAATTATCCTGCGAAACGATGCACAAATTCCCTGAAGGCAAGGCTTCGCTGAGATGTTTCAGGAAGGATGTTTTTCCGGAGGCGCTTCCGCCCGAGATGCCTACAATGTATGGTCTTTGGCTCATCGGGACGCAAAATTAGACAAAAACCCTCAGCAGAAACCTTCACAGCGCAAATTATTGAAACATGGCTGGACGTGCGATGCGTGAACTCTGGAAGGTATTGATACAAAACACCGGGATCTGAGCAGCGTTTGCAATCACTTCCTGCTCATCCGATCCTGTGAAATACTCGGCCATACTAATCTCTTCTTCCGACATCAGCATAATCAAATCGGCATTGTGGGCAATCGAAAAGCGCACGATTTCGTGGTAAAAGTTATCTTTCCCAATTGCATTGTGTAGTGTATACCTGCACTTGTTTTTATCGAGCATTCGACGGGCATAGTCGATGTTAATCTGTACTTTTTGCGCAATGAATTCGTCGCTTTCGTTCTCGGCAAGAATCAGGAAGTCGCAGTTAAACAACTTGTTTAGTTCTACAGCCCAGGTGAGTTTTTGCCGCGATTCGGCTTCGAACGAAAAGGGTAACACCACTTTGCGAATTCCCAATTCAGGTGCAGGCCGTTCCTGAACAACCAGAAAAGGGATCTCGCCTCCAGTGCTTATAACTTTAAAGGCGTGACTACCCACAATATATTGGATGCCACGGATGCCATGTGTAGGCATTACAACCATTGTGGCGGGGAGCTCCTGAGCGGTCTTTCCGATAAGCTCAAATACATTTCCAGTTTTGATGAGCGCCGTTGTCTCGATTCCGCTTTTGCTGAAGGTGTCTTCGGCCATATTTTCAAGACGAGCGCTAGCCTCTTCCTTTTCGAGGATGAAAGTATGGTCGGTTTCGAATACCCTTTTATGCAAAACATGCAAAAGATAAATGGGTTTGTTGAAGATGCGGGCCATGGCAATTGCGTGCGAGATTCCGTTTTCGGTTAGTGCCGAAAAATCGACCGGCACGAGTATCCCCTTGGTTTCTGAAAGGCTTTTCATAGGTTTGAATGATTTTTATAAATTGGTGATTCAAATATAAAGCGTTTTGAATACAAATAGTGTTAATTTTAACCTAAAAGGAAACATAAAAGCAATTAATAGCTGGCTGGTGTACGATTGGGCGAATTCTGTTTATCAGCTCAGCATTACGTCGGCCATTTTACCGGCCTATTACAGTGCAGTGGCGAAAGGTAACGCTAATGGGATGGTTAACTTCTTCGGATGGTCGGTTCTGAATACATCGCTTTACGCTTGGGCAATTTCGGCATCCTTCCTTATCGTTGCGCTCCTATCGCCTCTTTTATCGGCCTTGGCAGATGTTACAGGCAGACGCTTGCTCTTCATGAAGATTTTTACCTGGATTGGAGCACTTTCGTGCATGGCACTCTATTTCTTTACACCGGAACGTCTCGAACTGGGTGTAATTGCTTTTACACTAGCCGGAATAGGTTACTCGGGCAGTTTGGTGTTTTACAATGCATGGTTGCCCGAAATTGCACCCAAAGGCGAAGAAGACCGCATTTCGGCGCGCGGATTTGCGCTGGGGTATGCAGGTGGCATTATTCTCATGCTCATTAACCTCGCCATGCTTTTAAAACCCGAAATCTTTGGCATCGAAGGCAAGGGCATGCCTGCGCGCATCTCGTTCGTTACAGTTGGCATCTGGTGGCTGAGTTTCGCTCAAATTCCATTTTACGTTTTACCGAGTAGACTTAAAACTACCGATACCGCAAATGCATCTACCGGCTTACTGCTAAAAGGATATGCCGAATTGCGTAAAGTCTGGCAGAACTTCCGATCAAACCCTACCATGTTGCGGTATCTTATTGGTTATTTTTTTACGATGATGGCCGTTCTAACCGTGATGTACATGGCGGCGAATTTTGGGAAGAAGGAGCTAGGTCTCAAAGACGAAGTGCTCATTCCAACCATCCTTATCATTCAGGTTGTAGGCATTGTAGGCGCATTGCTCTTTGCCCGGCTTGCCAAACGCTTGGGTACAATACACGTTTTATTGTTTTGCATTGTGGTGTGGATAGGCATCTGCATCGGCGCATGGTTCGTACAAACAGCACTGCATTTCATGATTCTGGCATCTGTTGTAGGTTTGGTGATGGGGGCCGTGCAGGCCTTGGCGCGCTCAGGCTGGTCGAAACTTCTGCCGCCCGATGAAGATCACACCTCGTATTTTAGCTTTTACGATGTAGCCGAAAAACTTGCAGTGGTGCTGGGCACTTTCTTTTTCGGTTTACTCGAATGGTTAACAGGCTCAATGCGTGCTTCGGTTGTGTTGCTCGCTGTAGTATTTGTCAGTGCGTTTATCGCGTTTCGAGGAATTCGAAAGGAGCGCATTTAAATAAAAATACTTGTAAGAAACAACTGGAGCTCTATAGTAAATCATCCGCATTCAGCCTTGAACAATTTTAAAAAACTGCAGTATCTTAGTCATCAAAAAAATCAATTATTACATGACCGAACATCCCATTGAACAATAAAAAGGTTAGCAGGTTAAATCAAACCAACGCGTAATCGACCCTGTTGAAGTTTTTGAAAACGAAATTAAAAACTCTAATTCTGTCGATATAATTTAATAGGTGGCATCCTAGAGAAATACTGCACGGAAGTTCCTTTTTCTCCTTACCGATCTGCAAATCACAACGCATAGCTCAGCATTTGAATTAATAGATTATTAGTTAAACTATAAAACGAACCAATGAACAATCAAAGTAATATACTATTCTACCAAACCGAAGATGGGAACACCAAAATACGGGTCCAACTTGAAGAAAATACTGTTTGGCTAACTCAGGCGGATATGGTGGAGCTGTTTCAGTCGTCGAAGGCCAACATCAGCGAGCACATCAAGCATGTATTTGAAGAAGGAGAGTTGGAATTCGAGGCAACTGTTCGGAAATTCCGAACAGTTCGAATCGAGGGTAGCAGGCAGGTGGAACGTGAGCTCGAATACTACAACCTCGATGTCATCATCTCCGTCGGATACCGCGTAAAATCGCTGCGAGGTACGCAGTTTAGGATGTGGGCCACCGAGCGGCTGCGCGAATATCTGATTAAAGGTTTCACCATGAATGATGACTTGCTAAAACAAGGGGGCGGCTACTTCGACGAGCTGCTCGATCGCATACGCGACATTCGTTCTTCAGAAAAAGTTTTTTACCGAAAAGTACTCGAAATTTATGCAACCAGCATAGATTATGACCCGCGTGTTAGTATCACTCAAGTTTTTTTTCAAACCATTCAGAACAAATTGCACTGGGCTGCTCATGGGCATACTGCGGCCGAAATTATTTTCCAGCGAGCGAATGCCAAATTACCATTTATGGGCTTAAAGGCTTTCAAAGGCAAGCAACCCACCAAGCAGGAAATAGGAATTGCAAAAAATTATCTTTCGGAGGAGGAATTAGCCATTTTAAATAGATTGGTTTCTGCTTACCTGGATATTGCCGAAATAAACGCAATGCAGCAAAAACCAATGCACATGAAAGACTGGATTGAGGTGCTGGACGGCTTTATTAAGATGAGCAGGCAAGATGTGCTAACACATGCCGGTGCGATATCAGCGTCCCTAGCGGGACAGAAGGCATTAACCGAGTATGAAGCTTACAAAGGCAAATCGACCGACAAGCTCTCAGCAGTGGAAAAGCAATTCATTGCCAGCATCGAGCAAGCGCAAAACGAACTACGAAAACTAAAACGGAAATGAGCAAACGGGAATTCTTTCCTCCCCGGCCGTCGACAAACCCAACCATCTATGCCTATGAGCTTAAGGATGTGGCTTCGCACAAGGGCCTTCTGAAAATCGGCTATACCGATCGCGATGCGGCCAAACGCATTAAGGAGCAATTAGGCATGAATACTGCAACAACGAAGCAGATGGTGTATTTCTGGCTAACGAAATGATTAAACTTTTAAAAGGTCATCTGCAGAGGAATTAAACATACACCACTAAAAACCTTGCATTTAAATCGGCTCAAACGATTTTTAAACTACTTAAAGTAAATTCATTGAGTGTTTTTCAGTAGTCCCTAATTAACTACCGCAACACACTCAATGTACCACGCCGGTTGTACGAATTGCCGTATTTATCCTTCAGCTTAAATTCATAGAAGTAAATGCCCGATTGCACATAATCATCGCCGAGTTTGGTGCGTCCATCCCAGCCACTTTCTGTATCGTAGGATGTATAAATCACATTCCCCCAGCGGTTATAAATAATAATTTCAGCGGCAGCCACATCCTCGCCATAAACGTTGAAATAATCATTTAATCCGTCACCATCGGGAGTAAAACCTGTTGGAATGAATAATTTGTACCCCGCGTCTACCCGAATAAGTTGCGATGTGGTGTCGAAACAACCATTCTCATTCAGCAAATATTGCTTAACCGTGTAGAGTCCCGAATCTGGAAATTGATAGGCAATATCAAAGTTATAAACCGTATCGGCCAAGGTATTGGGAGATGTTATCACATAGAAACATTCATTACCGTTTGAACCGAGATTGTCGATATCTACATTGGGATTATCACGCGTGATGATATTACCGGGCAATACTTTAAAATTCGCTACCGGAGATGGTGCTATACGAACCAAATTGGGGATTTCGAAAACATTGGAACATCCGAATATGTTCTTTACCTCCAAGCGAACGGTATAATTCCCCGACTCACTGTAAATGGTTTGCGGATTTTGCTGTTCGCTTCTTCGGCCGTTGCCAAAATCCCAATTCCAGGTAATAGGATTTGAATCTGTAGATAAATCGTTGAATGTTACAACAGCAGGCGTGCATTCTACAATAGATGAAAGCGAAAAATTCGCCACCGGATTAGCGTGCACAATCACCGGGTTTTCGAACGGCGTACTTTCGCAACCATCTTCAATGGCAATGAGACTTACCGATTGAGGTCCGGTTCCAAAAAACTGAATATTTTCTGGATTAGGATCTGAAGAGAATTGTGGCGTTGCGTACTGGCCGAAGTCCCAAACAAAGGTTGGAGACGATGTGTTAAAGATGCCATCGGAGGCAAAATCATAAGAATTGCCTACAAAACATTGTGGATTGGGTGGTTCAAAAGACGCCACTGGTTGTGGCTTAACGTTAACAACGACTGTATCTACAGCCGTGCAACCTCCAAAGCGCGCAAATAATTCATAGGAAGAAGTAAGAATACCATCGCCGGCTATATTCGAAATATTTACATCGGGTTGCGGTATGCTATCATCAGACAAACCATCGGGGGGCAACCAGTAATACGTATAGTTTGGAAGAGGCGCTGCTCCCATTTGAACAGGAACATTTGAACACGTAATTACATCGGGACCGGCATCTGAAATTACAACAGGTCGATCCTCGAGGAATATCTCTATGGTATCCTTAATATCGCAGCCGCAATACTTTTGATATTCAATGATGATTGTTTCAACCCCTTCATTCGGATTGTCGTCGTTGTAGGCATTAATAAACAAATCATAGCTCTCTTGAAAGGGCTCAAAAATAAGGTTGTTGATGATGAAGCTGTAATCATCGCCCTCCTCTGCTGTACCGGTAATATCCAACGGAATTACAGACTGGATTGAACTGGGCGGTTTCGTAAATGTGATGGCCACCGGCTCACAGCTTTCATAAATAGTATTGTTAAAAACACCTTCCGGAAACTCAACTACATTTGAAACAGGGCCTCCAGAAAATGAGTTCGCAGCAAGAAATACACCGGAACTTAGCGATGCATCGCAGTAATCGGCAATCATTAACTTTAATGTGTAGGTCTGGCAGGGTATAAGGTTCGTTGCCCGTGCCGTAAGCGTATCGGTAAATCCATTGAATTGGATGCTTGTAGTTGGTGGAGTTGTATTGAAATACTGCGAATTGGATAATACACAGGGATCATTCGTAATCATTCCTGCACCACCAACAGCCCCGTTGTTGATTGTACTAATTGTTATGGGGTCGTTGGTTCCGGGAACCAATGCCATGTTCTGATTCCCAATAATGCCCGGACCGCTGATCAAAAAGGCAAATGCATCATTGAATTGCGAACACACAAACGTATCATACTCATCCGAAGCAAAAACATACTTAAAACTGATGCTTGAAGACTGCGGAATAAAATCAAAACTCAGTAACAAACCATCATCTATGTTTCCACACGAGGGCGGCACCGCGTTTGTTAATTCGGGAATATTATCCAATCCGCCTGAAAAATCATTTGGAAAACCGGCATTTCCAATAAAGCCGCCTGCAATGCCGGTGGCCATCATAATACCTTTGTTAAAGCCAAGGTTAGTGCTATCGGCACTGTTTAATTCGAAATAACCAATGGATTCAGGATTTCCAAAAAACTGAACATTGCTAAAACAAATAGATTCGCCCGCAATTAAACTATCGATGTAGGTTACTGGGTCAAGATTTGTAACGTAAACCTGAGAAACCGCTAACCCACTCGAAAAAAGGGCAAGGAGCAGCGTATAAAACTTTAGACAAAAGTACTTCATACTCGAAATGCCAAGATATTTCTAAGCATTTCAAAAGTATAAAAAATTGGCAGAATTACAAATTAACCAGTTAACTAGCTCCGATTGTTTTTCAACATTACATCTTTAAGCGTGTTAATGCACAAGCGTAACCCGATGATTAATGCGTCGAGGCGGATTTTCCATACTGTCGCGCACATACACTACAACCGCATACACATCCATTTGCGAAACCGGACGATCGAACGAATTAAACAATCTTCCGTTCCATCCTACTTCAATATCATTGGATTCAAACACCAACTCGCCCCAACGATCGTAAATTTCCATCCTAAATTGCTCAATATTTAGCCCATAGCATTTAAAAACTTCATTGGTACCGTCCTCATCGGGTGTAAATGCGTTTGGCAGATAAAACGTCATCTCCGGCTCCACTTTTAACGAATATGTCGCGATGTCTTTACAGCCGAAACTATTGGTCACAATCTGCGTCAAATCGTAACTTCCTACATTCAAATAATTGTGGGTAAAACTCCGCTCGTTCGAACTTGTCCCATCGCCTAAATTGTATTCCCAACTCGCAGCTCCAACCGACTGATCAATAATGTTGGCAAGCGGTTGCGCCGTTGTGAGCACATTCGGATTTACTGTAAAACCTGCCAATGGAACCGGAAACACATTCACCAAGCTGTGCATCTCATAACGCGCTGTGCAGCCTTGGGCTGTTTCAACTGTCAAGGTTACTGTATGCTGTCCCGAACTTGTATAGGAATAGTCGGGCGTTTGTCCATTTAGTGTGGTGCCATCGCCCATTTCCCAGGTGTAGGTATCGTTGCCAAATCCCGATGATGTATTCTGGAATTCGGGGCGCAACGGCGGACAACCCTCTACGTTCGTGGCACTGAATTGTGCTTGCGGCATTTCGTAAATCTCCACCGAATCGATATATACCGGACTTCGGCAGCCCCAGGTTTCGACCATCACCT
The DNA here is from genome assembly GCA_947497195.1 of Bacteroidota bacterium. Lineage (GTDB taxonomy): Bacteria > Bacteroidota > Bacteroidia > M30B66 > M30B66 > CAMCXT01. The sequence goes on along the minus strand of CANMGM010000048.1, from coordinate 3,061 downwards.
GCACGACATGCATGCCCGGGCTGAGGAAATTCACATCCTGTGGCGATGCTGTATTCGTTTGCTGTGGATTGGCAAATTGCCCGAACTGCCATGTAAACACCGCGTCGGACTGGAAATTACCACTTGCCGAAAAATCCAATGCATTGCCCGCGAAGCACTGTCCATCGGGCATATCCACCGTTAAAACCGGAAGTGGCTCAATTAGTACATTCACCGTATCGTAAACCGTACAATTGCCGAGGGTTGTGGCAACGATGTACTCGTTCATAAGCAATTGGCCGCTGTTGTTTTCCAATACAAGCTCAGGATCCGAAATGGTGGCATTCACGAAATCTCCGGAGGGAGTCCATTGATACGCATAGCCCGATGTGTATAATCCACCCAAGACGAGCGTATCGCCAGGGCAACCAATGCGATCATCTCCGGCAAATGCAGTGGGCGAAGGTGCTACATTCAACAAAACCTGGCTTTCGGGCGATGCACAGCCAAACTGCGACACACTCAACGTTATGGTTTTATCGCCGGTTACCGGCCATGTGACCTGATAAGGCCCGCCACCGCTTCCCGAAATTACCTCGGCACCATCGAAATTCCAGTCGAATATGGCCTGAGGCAAAGCAGTACCATTAAAAGTAACTGTTGTTGTTAGTCCTTCGCATACCAGCGGTGTAGCGCTGAAGTCGGACGTTGGATACGGAATTACCTCAACCGGTTGTTGCACCACTGGCGAAGGGCATCCATTTTCCTCCACATACAAACTAACTTGCTTTATTCCAGGTGTGTTCCAAAATACACTTAAAGGTCCGTTTCCACTACCCGATTGAATTACGCCACCATCGAGATTCCAGTTGAAATTGCCTGCACTACTTGCTGTGCCGGTATAGGTAAGTGTTGCGGGAATTCCCACACAAACGCGTTCGTTGCTCAAGAAAGGTGCGGTAGGAATCGGATAAATTGTTACAGTCTGCGTAAACGGTGGTGCATCGCATCCGGCCTGACTCAGGTTTAGTGTGATGGTGCGCGTGCCGGGGGCATCCCAATTGACCACAAAAGGTCCATCGCCGGCGCCCGAAATTACGTTTGCGCCATCGAAATCCCAGGTATATTGAGCACTCGACAATGCATTTCCGGTGTAAACAACCGTTGAATTTTCGCCCAAACACAAAGGCCCGCTGGCTGTAAAATTGGTCGTAGGCACCGGATTTACCAGCACGACATTGATTTCTTCGACCGAACTGCATCCGTTCTCAATAACTACCAGACGAATATTTTTTGGTCCTGCCGTTTCCCACGAAACCTGATACGGACCGGGACCGCTACCCGAAATTACCGAGCCATTGTCGAAATCCCAGTTAAAAACAGCATTGCCTGCAGCATTGCCCGAATACACGATGGTGGTCGATTCGAAGGCACAAACAGGTGATGCCGCTGTAAAAAATCCGGTTGGTAATGGACGCACGTTAACCTGTTGCTGCGTTGGAGGCGATACACAACCATCTTCCTCAACCTGTACGGTAATGGTTTTGATACCTGGCGTTTGCCATTGAATTTCGTAAGGCCCCTGATTGCTGCCACTTACCGCAATACCGCCATTGAAACTCCAGGAATATTGTGCTGATGGACTCCCCGAACCTGTGTACTGAATGGTGGATGTTTCATTCAAACAAACCGGCGTTTCGGCTGTAAAAACAGAAGTTGGCGTAGGTTTTACTTCAACAACCTGAACAGCTGGATCAGAAGCACATCCCTGCGGCGAAATCAATTGCAGTACAATTTGTTTGTTGCCTGGATTCTGCCAATATACTTCATACGGACCGACTCCATTTCCGGCGAGAATTTGCCCACCGCTGAAATCCCAGTTGTATTGATTACCATTCGCATCTGTGCCATTGAAAACAATGGATGAAGCCTCGCCGATACATACAGGCGATTCGGCCGTAAATGGAGCATCGGGAATTCCAAATACTTCGACATCCACGATGAAAGGGGGCGATGAACAGCCGTTGCGACTTACCACAAGCGAAACCGAATACGTTCCGGCATTATCCCACTGCAGCGTGTAAGGCCCCTGCCCTGCACCACCAAGAACCTGCGCGATTCCAAAATCCCAGGTATAATTTGCATTGTTGGTCGCAGTACCCGTGTAGGTTGCCGTTGTTGCTTGCCCTTCACATATGGGACTTGCTATTGCAAACGAAGCCTGCGGAATGCTGTTTACCACCACATTGTGCGAGGTAATGTTGCTCGAACAACCCGCTTCGGTAACCGACATAAATACGTTTTTCGTGCCTGGGCTATTCCATTGTACTTCGTAAGGCCCGGCACCCGATCCGCTTAATACATTTCCACCCGAGAAGTTCCAGTTATACGTTGCGGTTGAGGATGCATCGCCGTCGTATGTAATGGTTGATGCTTCACCAACGCAAACCGGTGTTTCGACACTAAAATCGGAACTAGGTGTAGGCTGAACGGTAACAAACACTTCGTTTCCGGGCGATGTACATCCGTTTTCGGTAACCGTTAACGTAACGCCGAACACACCAACAGAGTCCCAGCGAATCTGGAAGGGGCCACGACGCCCACCTGTGATAATGACTCCACCCGGAAAGCCCCATCCGTAGCCGCCACCATCGGTGCCTGTTCCGGTGTAGGTAACCGTTGCTATTTGTCCGGCACACACAATCGGATCGACAACAAATTCGGCAGTAGGCGTTGGATTCACAAGCACCTGCGTGGTTACAACGTTCGTTGAACAACCATTTTGGATTACCTGCAGCGATATGGTTTTAATACCCGATGAATCCCAGCTTACCTGATACGGTCCTTGATCTGATCCGCTCGAAACACTCGATGCGTTATCGAAATCCCAAATATACGTTGCCGAAGGAGGCGCCGTTCCGGTGTAGCTTATGGTAGCCTGCACACCGCTGCAAATGAAAGGCGGCGCATCGATAGAAGCAGTTGGCGTTTCGCCGACGAAAACAATTGGACTTGATGATCCAGTATTGCCGCAAAAATCGGTTGCGGTGACTGTATATGTTGTTTCTGTTGAGGGATTCAC
>CANMGM010000047.1 GCA_947497195.1 Bacteroidota bacterium | reverse complement strand
GCGCATCCTGCGCCATGTCCTTCTGTGCTTGTGTTCCGTTCATCAACGTAAGCATAATCTCATAGCCCTGACGCTGGTGAAAACTCTCCTCCTTGCAAATGCGAATCATGGCACGCGAATACGGTCCGTATGAAGTATTGATGAGCGCAACCTGATTCATGATTGCAGCTCCATCAACCAGCCAGCCAACGGCTCCGATATCGGCCCATGTAAGCGTTGGATAATTGAAGATGCTCGAATACTTGGCTTCTCCGGTATGCAGTTGCTCCAGAAGCTCATCGCGCGAAATACCGAGCGTTTCGCAGGCGCTGTAGAGATAAAGCCCATGGCCACCTTCATCCTGCACTTTTGCGAGCAAGGCCACTTTACGGCGTAAAGAAGGGCATCGTGTAATCCAGTTGCCTTCGGGAAGCATACCTACAATTTCGGAATGCGCGTGTTGCGAAATCTGACGAATATGTGTTTTGCGGTACTTTTCGGGCATCCAGTCTTTTGCCTCAATCTTTTCGTCTCGCGCAATGCGTTCGTTGAAGCGGTCTTCCAGCGATTTAATCTCAAGTTCTGACATGGCTTAAAGTTTAGTTGGTGAACAAATTAAATATCAAAATCAACAATCAGTTTTTTCGAAGTGGGCACAGCCTGGCAGCTCAATACGTAGTTTCTGGCCAAATCGGCTTCTTCGATGGAGTAATTCAGTTTCATTTCGACCGAGCCTTCAATCACTTTGCAGCGGCATGTTGAACACACACCACCCTTGCAGGCAAAAGGCAAATCGGCACCGGCAGCAAGCGCTCCGTCGAGCACATTGTCGATATCGTGCGGCATCGTAAAATGGAATTCTTTGCCGCCATCGATGATGGTTACCTCGGTCCCTTCAATGAGCTTGCTTTTCGCGGCTTCGATGCGCGCAGTATCTTCGGCATTTGGTGCGGTTCCGAACAATTCAAAATGAATAGCATCTGCAGGCATTCCGTGCTTTTGAAGGGCATCGCGAATGAGGAAAATCATGGATTCGGGCCCACAAATAAAGGCCGCATCCGTTTCGGCTGGCGTGAATACTTTGCTGCAAAGCACGTCGAGTTTCTCTTCGGTAAATCGCCCGTTAAACAAGGGCACATCCCGAAATTCCTTGGTCAGGAAATAATAGCTTTCAAAGCGCTGAAAATGTTTGTTCTTCAATGCTTCTAGTTCTTCTTTGAAAATGACCGATTTTACATTTCGGTTGAGATAAAACAATTTGCAGGTGCTTTGTGGCTCTTCTGCAAGTATTGTTTTTATCAACGAAAGAATGGGCGTAATGCCACTGCCGGCTGCAAAAAACACGTAATTGTGTTTAACTGCCGAATTCAAATCTACGGTAAACGATCCTTCGGGCGTCATTACCTCAAGTAAATCGCCCGCTTTGAGTTGTTCGTTTGCATAGGTCGAAAAAAGTCCGCCATCGATTTTCTTCACAGCCACTTTCCATACCTTATCAATCGGACTGCTGCAAAGCGAATACGAGCGGCGTACGTCCTGATTTCCGATTTGCGCGCGCAGGGTTAGATATTGCCCAGGGCGATAGGTAAAAACGTGCTTAAGATCATCAGGTATATCGAAACCGAGAACCACGCAATCGTCGGTTTCCTTTGCTACCTGGTCAATCCGAATGGAATGGAAATGCTTCATTTAATTGACTAACACTTGTTAGTTTCAAAGTCAAAAATAAACATTTTCAATTTAAAAAAGTTCACACCTGCTCAGGAATTTTTCACGATACCATTAAGCAAAGCAGCGGTTAGGTCGACACGAAGCTTTTGTTCGCTCAGATTCGACTTTCGGCCATACCACAAATAAAGAGTGCGAAGTGTTGACAAAAGTGAGAAAACGATGAGGTCTTCATTGAGCGGATGTATGATGCGCTCTTCAATTCCGCTTCTGATAATGCGACGCAAGGTTTCTTCGTAAAAATCGCGTTGTTCGGTAAAACGCTCAAGTGCTTCGGGTGCCAGATGCATCCAGTCGTTGTTGAGACTGGCCATGGCATGCGGATTTTGAATGGTTAAATCGATGTGCAATTTAATGATGCGGCTAAGTTTTTCAGAAACAGCAATATCAGCAGCATCGATGGTTGTAATTCCTTGCGTAAACGAAGCAGCAAGATCCATAAGGACCAAAGCCAGAACATCTTGTTTTGAGGTGATGTGATTATACAAACTGGCGGCCTTGATGTGCATTGATGCGGCGATATCGCGCATGCTCACTGCAGCATAGCCTTTTTGCCTGAACAGCCTTGCAGCAACTGAAGCAATTTCGTTTTGGCGATCTGAACGCTCGGTCATAAAAAAATGTAAAGTTCAATTCGCACTTCAATGGTGTTTAACATTTCATCTTGCAAGGAAAAGCCTTATTCGGCATATTCAAAATTAAATTTTAAGAACCTTACCACCAAATTTTGGCAACCCGTAATTCGGATGCTTCGATAGAAATGTAAATTCGTTTTGGGTAAATGTTACATTCATTTCTGTAAGTAAACGATTAAACCCAGATTATGCGTTAGGACTTCGTTATGAGAGTCTAAAATAAAAAATATCAGAAACTTAGATTCGAAAAGCGTAGCAGCGCTACGGTTTGAGAAGATATGTTTCCGCCCCCGGCGGATCCTGATTTGAAGTAGTTTAGGCTCGGAATAGATTTCCTAATGCATATTCTGGGTTAAAGAAATATACTTCAGCGCTTTTTCGTGAATCGCGTTTCTTGGTTATCATACGAGCCAATGAAGATGGTATTGCGCAATGAAGTTTACCGTAACCGAAAGCGCCAGTGATTGGAGGGAAAAGCCCGGAAGCCCGAGAGCGGAGCTATTCGGGCTGAGGACTTGCACCGGAAAGCATGGCCGGCGCCCAAAAAAGAAAATAATGCTTACTCGCTATGATGGCATCACCGGGACAAATTGACCAATATCGCCGCCGCTTCGGTGAATTTCGCGTACAATGGTTGATGAAATTGGCTGCAGCGCAGGATCGGTAAACAAGAAAACGGTTTCGATATCGGGATTAAGCGCCTTGTTCATTGAAGCAATGCTTTGCTCGTATTCGAAATCGATGGAGTTCCTCAATCCACGCACAATCCAGCGGGCACCTATAGATCGACAATACTCGGCTGTTAATCCGCGGAAAGTTTCGACACGCACATTATTCAAACCGGAAAATGTTTTTCGGATGGCCTCTACACGCTGATCAACGGTAAATAAATTGGACTTGGTTGTATTAACACCTATGGCAACGACAATCTCATCGAATAAGGGAATACAGCGGTCTACAATATTTTTATGTCCATGCGTGAACGGATCGAATGAGCCCGGGAATACTGCGCACTTTTTCATGCTTGATTGGTATGAATTGAGTGAAAAAACGAAAAATGAACCTTGCCGTAATGCCGTGTTTCGATGTAGCCGGGAATGAGCGTAAAGTCGATATTACTGGCGTGCTCCACTACGAACAAGCCATCGGGATGCAAAAGATTGCCTGTTAAAACGCCCTGCACCAGATCGGCATAACGTGTATAATCGTAAGGAGGATCGGCAATTATCAACTCGAATTGTTCGCGGCTTCGTTCGATGGCAACCAAACTGTCGGTATTGTAAACTTTAACAATGCCGGGCTTAAGTTGATTGGCGTAGGTAGAAACAAATTTGCAGCAAGCCGGATGTTTGTCGACCGCTGTTATGGATGCTGCACCGCGCGAGATAAGTTCGTAGCTAATATTACCTGTGCCGCAGAATAAATCGAGTGCATGAATACCTTGTATCTCCAGTCGCGCTCCGATGTAATTGAACAAACCTTCCTTGGCCATGTCGGTGGTAGGGCGTACCGGCAAATTTGTCGGAGCCTGGATGCGTCGCCCGCGAAATTGTCCGCTGATAATTCTCATAAGGCAGGATGCAACAGATTCATGTGGTAATGCAGCGCCATATTGGGCGCTTCGCCTTGCGGCTCTCCGGTTGCAGGTTCGCTAGTGCGGTTGAGGAAAAGTACATCTGCAAAATACTTCGCAATAGTTTGAAACAAGGCCGAACCCGAATCGATTTCGCCACAGAGATGCAATGTTTCTGTAGCTCGGTCAAAATGATATTGCTCAGAAGTCAGCAAGATGAAATACAAACATTCATCGGCTGTCTGATACTTGAATGTATTGAGCATTTGCAGTTCGCGATTGCGGTAAACGACAATATCGATAGATGCATCGTGAAAATGCACCATAACACCATTGTTTTGCCGGAGGTGCATTTCGGCATAAAAAAGCAGCCAATGCGTGTAATGTGTCTCAAGTTGAGGCTTCAATGCACATTCCTCTAAAACAGCTTTCCACTCTTTCGGGAATCCATACACAACCTGAATGCTTCCCAGACAAGCCGGCTGAGTTTGAATCACCAAATCGTTGGGCGAAGCAGATATAAAGCGGGCAAATTCCGATTTGTTCTCATCGCTGTAAAAAAGATCCGGAACCAGCGTGTACGGTTGAAGATTCCAAATCCACTCCACCTGCTCGAAGGGCTGGCGAAACAGTGCCGCATACTGGATGATTCGTGCTGCTAACTGCCAATTTTTAAGACCCGAATACCCAGCCTGCAGGCTAAAACGCTCGACGCGCGGAAAGCAATTGCCCAGCGGATCGAAAACTGCAGCATGCAACTCGCTATCCGACACCAAAACCCGCAGCATACATTTGCGGTAGGCAGTTGATTCGTAACCGGAAAGAGAATACACCAGAAAAGGATTGGGCTCGGTCATTCAGCGCTATATTCGCAGCAAGTTTAACCCAAAAACACGGATTGACAAAGCGCGAATTTATAGAGCTGCTGCACGGCAACCTCGGGCATGCGCCAACATCGGGACAAAGCACCCTGTTTGAGCGCCTTACCGAGTATCTTATTAAAACCGGCGAGCGCGAAATCTTTCTAGTGCGCGGATACGCCGGAACGGGCAAAACCACCGTCGTAAGGGCATTAACCGCCAGTTTCCCGAAAACAAAACTAAAAACCGTACTGCTTGCTCCAACCGGAAGGGCGGCCAAGGTAATGTCGGCATACTCCGGCCAAACCGCCTACACCATCCACAAACGCATATACTTTACACAGGGATCCGAATTCGGTATGCAGTTTAGTTTGCAACGCAATCTGCACCGGAATACCTTATTTATAGTTGATGAGGCCTCGATGATTGGTGCGGAGAACGATGCTACAGAACACGATTTACTTTCTGATTTACTCGAATATGTGGCATCGGGCGAACAATGCAGACTGATGCTGATTGGCGATGATGCACAGCTTCCTCCTGTAGGATTGGATGATAGTCCGGCGTTGAGCAAGAAAGTGCTCGAAACAAAATATTTTGCCAGTGTTACCGAGGTGCATCTAACAGAAGTGGTTCGGCAGGCTGCCGATTCGGGCATTTTGTGGAACGCTACACAGATTCGTGATCAGCTGAATGCCAATGTGCATACTTGGCCCAAGCTCGAAACCGCACAATTTAAAGATGTGAAGCGCATTGGTGGAATGGAACTCGCAGATGAGTTGCAATGGGCATACGATCGATACGGAAAGGAAGATGTGTTGGTGATTACCCGAAGTAATAAGTCGGCAGGCTTGTACAACCGGCAGATCCGCGTTCGGATACACTGGCAGGAGAACGAGATTGCCGTGGGCGATTTGCTGATGGTGGTTCGAAACAATTACTATTGGATGCCCGACGATGTGCCGCAGGAATTTATAGCAAACGGCGACACGGCAGAGGTTGTGCGTCTTGGGAAAACACAGGAACGCGGAAATTATCGCTTTATCGATGCCGTTCTGCGCTTTACCGATTATGCCGACACGCCCGAACTCGATGTAACATTAATTCTGAACGTGCTCGATTCGGAGCAGGCTAGCATGAATTATAGTCAGTACAAGGAACTGGCCGGACTCATTGAAGCAGATTATGCCGATTATCATTTAAAAGCCGAGCGCCTCAAAAAAGTAAAGCAGGACCCGTTGATGAATGCCTTACAGATCAAATTTGCCTATGCGGTAACCTGCCACAAAGCGCAAGGTGGGCAGTGGAAATGCGTGTTTGTTGATCAAGGCTATATTACCGAAGAAACCATCGACCGAAACTACCTACGTTGGCTGTATACAGCTATTACGCGGGCAACAGAGCGTGTTTTTCTGGTAAATTTTAACGATGCGTTTTTTGGGCAAGAAAGTCCAAATTAAAAAACAAAACGAGCGAACTTAATTCTAACTTTTAATCCGAATTTAGCATAAACGCACTCAATACCAATCGCTAAAAATAATTAACGCTCCTGGCGATTTTGTTTTTCGGGTCGATTGCCTTCCTTTTCTCCGCCACCTTCAGGCCTACCACCCGACTTGAATTTACGCAGCGTATATGTAAACGTGAGCATAAAATAACGGTTCAACACGCGCGTCACATTGTCTTCAATGTACGTTTCGGTTACTGTTCTGCTGACGCTGTTGTTTTGATTCAATAAGTCGAATACCGAAATCTTAAGTTCAGCTGCTTTTTTCTCCATGAATTTATAGCCGATATAAGCATTCCACAACACAAACTGCTGATCGAAGCCTTCACCAAGTCCGGTGTATTGATTCAACATCGCATCGGTGTTCAGCACCAGCCATGGAAAAGGCATCCAGTTAATGCGTGCGCCTCCCGAATAAATCTGATAACGACTATTGGCTTGTGGCTGAAGTGTATTCCGAACCTCGTTCCAAGCTCCGTTGTAAATCAAGGTAAAATCGATTTTTTCGCTGATATTGCTGGCCACTACAACGCCGGCGGTATAGCCTGTTGATTCGGTTTTGTTTTCGAAGCCATTCACCAATCCGGGTGTTAAGGTGTAATTCACTCCGGCCTGCAAATTCAAGGTACTTTTAATCCACTTAACCGGTGTGCTAAACGTAAGTAAGCTGCGTAAATTCTTGTATCCGTTCAGATTTACCGGACGACTCAGCTGCACACCGCGACGGAGCACAATTCCATTGTAGACGATGGTATCATTTGCCGGAAGTAAAACCGAATTACCAATGTAATTATTTGTCAAACCAGCACTACCGTTGAAAAACAAAGAACGACCACTCGATTTACCGGCTGTTCCGAAACGCATCGTTACAGTTTGGGCAAACTCTTGGTTGAGCCCTGCATTACCGGTACTAATCTGCAGCGGATTGCTGTTATCGGGCACTTCCTGCAATTGACTAACCGTTGGAGCATTTGTGTTGCTGCGGTAAAACAGTCTGATATTGGTTGATGAGCTAAACTTGTAGTTCAGCATCACAAATGGCAGCACATTGAGGTACTGGCGCGAAATAGGCGAAATCTCTGGAAAGAATGATTCGTTTTGCAGCGTAAAGTGCTGCACATTTGCATTCAACACTGCCATTAATCGCGGACTACGCAAGCGAAGCCCTGCCCCACCCCGCTGCGTGGTTTGAATCGTTTCGAAGGTGCTGCTTAAAATTGGATCAAATACCGTAAACGTACCATCCATCGTATCGCTGCGGTAGGTTTGTTTGTCGGATGCGTTAACAGATACCGATGGAGCATAATTCAAAAACACTTGCAAGGCCTTACCAACAGGTTCGGTGTACATCAAATTGGCCGAGTAACTTTGCGTGTTGGTGTATTGATTGGCTTCCTGTGCGAATCGCTTCAAGCTATCGGTATTTACGTTAAAAAATTCGTTTTGGGTCGTTAAGTCCGTCAAGCCGCTACGCTCAGAAACATCGGCATTGAGCGTCAATGAAACGGTGCGGCCTGCTTTTTTGAATTTATGACGGTAGAGCAGATTATTGTTGAACGTATACGGTAGATTTCGAGCCGAATTCGAGGTCTCGGTTTTGCCCAATACACTGTCGTTTGAGGTACTTGTTTCGCCGATTAACTGAGAGCCATTCTGATTGCCTTGCCACGAAAAACGTGGTGTGTAGATAAAGGAATTGCTGGTATCGATGGTATATTCCAAGCGTAAATTCAAGCGATGATTGAGGTTGTTTGTCCAGGAATCGGATGTTTCATCATAGAGCCTTGAGCCGGCATCTTGGCTAAAAAACTGACGATTGATGGTTCGCTCTGTTGTATTGTAGCTATTGTTGAAGAAGTAACTTCCGTTGGCTTTCCAGCGCGGACCAAGCGAATCGGCGAGATTCACACCTATGGAATGGGTTGTATTGATACCCGCGCTTTGACCAACCATAAAATTCGACGGATCGGAAGCACCCGGAACCATGCCCATCATGCGCATCATTCCACCGCCACCTGCACCGCCGCGGCCACCACCCATTCCACCCATTCCGCCGCCACCGCCACCGGTTAGACCAACCAGATCTTGCGATGAAAAATTCTGCACATTTATATTGTTGCTTTGCCCCAGCACCGTAAATTTTCGGTTCCCTTTAAATTTGTTGTAATTCAATCCGGCATTGTACCGGTCATCGGTTCCGTATCCGCCAAAAAACTTCCCGAACTCAGCATTTTTCATCCCTCCCCGCGTAATTACATTCATTCCTTTTCGCGCATTGCCATCGTCGAATCCGGTAAACTGCGCCTGGTCACTAAGGCGGTCGAACACCTGAATTTTATCGACCACTTCGGCCGGCAAATTGCGCAAGGCCATCGATGCATCGTCGCCAAAAAACTCTTTGCCGTCGATGGTAATTTTCTGCACCTGCTCCCCTCCTACTTTTACCTGACCATTCTCGACCACCATGCCGGGCATTTTCTTTACCAGATCTTCGAGTGTTGCGTCGGGATTTGTTTTGAATGCTCCTGCATTGAATTGCGTGGTATCGCCTTTTTGCTCGGTTCGAACCTGAGCTGCTTCAACCTCTTGTGTTGCTAATTCTTTAGAAGCAGGTTCCAGCCTAAACATTCCGGCACGAACCGGTTCGCCGGCTACAACGATAGCTTTCCACTGCGGTGTAAAACCCAAAATACTCACTTTAATAAGGTAATTTCCATCTGCAATTTCTTCCAATTGAAAAAATCCTTCCGCATTGGAACTTGTAGCCTTCACCAAGGTAGAATCGGTCTTAAGCAATTGTACAACACATCCAGCTATTGGCTGATTATCGGAGGAACTGCTTGTGCGTCCTCGAACAAGTTGCTGCGCATTGCTAATTCCAAAAAAACAAAGCAGAAATACTAAAACGAAATTATGCTTCATGCATGTTAATGCTTTACATCGTTGATTAACCATCAAAAAATTCTAGAAAAGCATCAATTGAGTTCAATTGAATCGATGCATAATCCATCGCAAAGGTAAACTATCGATCCACAAATAGAATTTTCTCTCAACTTAGGCGGTCTAAGAAAAATCAATGTTAAATTCATGTATATTTGAACGGAATTATCGAATTTACCCCAATTGTCCGGCCTGCGAAAAATGAAGTTCAACTTTCTACTTTCTGTTGTAATCCTTATTCAATCAACTCTTTCTGCACAAATCATTATCAATGAGGGCAGTAACAAAAACTACGCAACACTGGCCGATGAAGATGGAGAATTTGAGGATTGGATTGAACTTTACAATGCCGGAAACAGTGAAATCGATTTGTTCAATTACAGTTTGAGCGATAACTCAGCGGAACCAACCAAATGGACTTTCCCACATTATTTGCTTGGTGCGGGAGAGTTTATAACTGTTTACTGCAGCACGAAAGATCGGTTTCAAACTGCACCTATGACACCGGTGCTAAATCAACCGGCTTACACGCCCCAAAATGGCTGGAATGAGCATGTTTTTAGTGAATCGTTTTCGTGGGATGGCGTTTCGAGCCTCTGCCTAAACGTATGTTCCTATCAGAATACAGGTTATACTGTAAATTCAGAATTTCGCCTTGCCGAGATGGATTTTCCGGCAAGTATCTCAAACTACAACGATGGCAGTGATGCTTCTTGCGGATTTACCACCGGATTTATCTCGAATTTACGCCCGGTTGTTCAAATCAATGGAATTCAAATCGGAGAAGGTAATCTCCAAAATAGTCCGAACGACTATCCCGCACCATACGGCAATTGGTATTGGAGTGCACGCCATCAGTTTGTATTTCTGGCGAGTGAACTCATTGCAGCCGGAATAACAGCAGGCCCAATCAATTCGGTTGCATTCGATGTAGTCAATGCCAATCCGGTTGAATACACGTATGTCGATTTCCATATGAACAATGTGCCATTTAACAGTAACGATGGCATTTTCCTTAGTCCTAACGGATACCAGTTTCACACCAATTTCGGCATCAGTTCGGGTGGCGAAACTATCTACCTGTTTAATCCGCAAGGGAGCTTGGTTCATCAATTAAACGTTGATGTCCCCGCTGTTGATTTGAGCATTGGTTCTTTGCCAAATGGCAGCAGCACTGTGGGCTTTTTCCAAACCCCAACTCCGGCCGCAAGCAATAACGGGCAGCAGCAATACACTGAATTTGCCCTTCCACCTGTTTTCACGGTCAATTCGGGCGTTTTTACAAGCACACAAAATGTCGGAATTTTCAATGCCAATAGCAATCCGTCCTCGATTCATTACACAACAGACGGTAGCGATCCCAATTTAACTTCACCCTCATACAACGGGACGCCGATTTTTATTTTTCAGAATACCGTTTTGAAAGCACGCTGCTTCAAACCCGGTTACTTGCCAAGTGAGATCAAATCGGCAACATACTTAATCGGGATTAGCCATACTACACCAATCGTTTCGGTTACAACATCGTCCGAAAATTTATACGGACCAAGCGGCATTTTCGACAATTTCAATTCCGATTGGGAGAAGGCGGCACACATTCAATATTTCGATGAAACGCCCGGGCATCCCCTACTTTTTTCACAAGCTACTTCGATGCGCATGGATGGCGGTGCCGGAGGGTCACGTTCGCATCCACAGCATTCGTTTCGTCTCGATTTCGACCATTCGATTTTAGGTGAAGGTCCTGTTTACCAAGAATTAATTCCCGACCGTCCAAACCGGAATAAATACAGTAGCATTTATCTGCGCAACGGCAGTAACCAATGGATGGTTATGCCATACAAAGATGCCGCACAGGTGCGTATGATGGGTAAATCGCCCACCCACAATTTGCATATGGAGTGGCGACCTGTTTCAGTATATATCAATGGAAATTATTTCGGTTTATACGAATTACGCGAGAAGTTTAATAAAGAATATTTCGAAATCTATGAAGGTGCTGGTGATGACCTTGATTTACTTTCGCTGAGTTATTTTTATGGAGGAGTTTTGCGTGCAGTAGAGGGAAGCACCGAGGGCTTTTGGGCTGCGCGTGAGCAATGGAATGAACTGCCT
>CANMGM010000046.1 GCA_947497195.1 Bacteroidota bacterium | reverse complement strand
TTTCAAGCTCGCCATCGAACGCAATGAACTTGAAAAAGTAAGTGCAGACATGCATTTGCTCAATCGCACCATTGCCGAAAACCGCGAACTCGAAAATCTTTTGCATAGCCCAATTATCAAAGCAGATAAAAAGACTGCCATTCTGCATCTAATTTTTGACGGACATTTGGGAACAACCGTTGGTGCTTTCCTCGACCTGCTCGTTAAAAAACGCCGCGAAATGGTAATTCCGCAAATTGCCCGTCAGTTTGTGCTACTTTACCTCGAGAATAACAATATTGAAGAAGCAACGCTGGTAACAGCTGTTCCGGTTGACGATTCATTCCGTACCAAAATCAAGGAGCTTATCCTAAAACACAGCAAAAATCAATCTGTGGAATTGGAGGAGCGAATTGACCCTACCATTATTGGTGGATTTGTATTGCGTTTTGGCGACAAGCAGTTCGATGCCAGTGTATCGGGCGAACTTGAGAAGTTGAGACGCGAATTTGAAAAAAATTATTTTGTTAAATCTTTGTAACCCAGGTTGCATCACATAAAATAGACATGGCTGAAATCAAACCTGCAGAAGTATCTGCGATTCTGAAACAACAGTTAACTGGTTTTAATACCGATGTTCAACTCGAAGAAGTGGGCACTGTGCTCCAGGTAGGAGATGGTATTGCCCGTATTTATGGTCTGAACAATGTTCAGGCTGGTGAGCTTGTTGAATTCTCTAACGGATTGCAAGGCATCGTTCTAAACCTTGAGGAAGACAACGTGGGTGCTGTATTGCTTGGATCTTCCAACGATATCAAAGAGGGCGATGTAGTTCGTCGCACCAATCGTATTGCTTCCATCAAAGTGGGCGAAGGCATGGTTGGTCGTGTTGTGAATACCGTAGGCGAACCAATCGATGGAAAAGGTCCAATTCAGGGCGATGTGTATGAGATGCCATTGGAGCGCAAAGCTCCCGGTGTAATCTTTCGTCAGCCGGTAAACGAACCCCTTCAAACTGGTATTAAGGCGATTGATGCGATGATTCCGATTGGTCGCGGGCAGCGCGAATTGGTTATCGGCGACCGTCAGACCGGTAAAACGGCAGTGTGCATTGATACAATCCTCAACCAGAAAGAATTTTTCGATGCAGGTCAACCTGTATACTGTATTTATGTTGCAATCGGTCAGAAAGGATCTACCGTTGCAAACATTGTAAAAACGCTTGAAGAAAATGGAGCAATGGCGTATACAGTTGTTGTTGCCGCTACAGCTTCTGATCCGGCTCCGATGCAGTTTTATGCTCCCTTTGCGGGCGTGGCCATCGGCGAGTATTTTCGCGACACCGGCCGTCCGGCATTGATTGTTTACGACGATTTGTCGAAACAGGCTGTTGCTTACCGCGAGGTATCTCTTCTTCTTCGTCGCCCACCGGGACGTGAAGCATACCCTGGTGACGTATTCTATTTACATAGCCGTTTGCTCGAGCGTGCGGCCAAAATCAACGCTACCGATAGCATTGCACAGGCCATGAACGATTTGCCTGAGTCTATTCGCCACCTGGTTAAAGGCGGTGGCTCGTTAACGGCGCTTCCAATTATCGAAACCCAAGCGGGCGACGTTTCTGCCTACATTCCAACCAACGTAATTTCCATTACCGACGGACAGATTTTCCTCGAGTCGAATCTGTTTAACTCGGGTGTACGCCCGGCGATTAACGTAGGTATTTCGGTATCGCGTGTGGGTGGTAATGCGCAAATCAAGTCGATGAAGAAAGTTGCCGGTACGCTTAAGGGAGACCAGGCGCAATACCGCGAACTCGAAGCCTTTGCAAAATTTGGTTCAGACCTCGATGCGACTACGAAGTTTGTACTCGATAAAGGTGCACGTAACGTGGAAATCTTGAAACAACCACAGTACACCCCATTCAAAGTGGAGGATCAAGTTGCCATAATTTACGCCGGAACAAAAGGTTTGATGCGTAATGTACCGGTAAATCAGGTAAAGGCTTTTGAAGCAAATTACCTCAGCATGTTACGCACACAGCATCCTGCTACGCTTGCTGATTTGAAAGCCGGAAAATACACCGACGAAATCACTGCCGTACTCGACAAAGTTGCTGCCGATGTAGCTTCTTCTCTTGTGAAATAATTGATTCAATCGAAGCCCAATGCCCAATTTAAAGGAAGTTCGCAATAGAATTGTTTCGGTAAACTCAACGCAGCAAATTACCAGTGCCATGAAAATGGTATCGGCAGCCAAGTTGCGAAGAGCACAGGATGCCATTACCCAAATGCGTCCGTATGCCGAAAAGTTGAAGGAAATCCTGGGCAACCTGAGCAGTACAATCGATGCTTCAGAAGGTGGTGAGTTTTCGGTACAGCGCGAATCGAAGAAAATTCTAATTGTTGCAGTAACGTCGAACCGAGGTCTTGCCGGAGCGTTTAACAGCAATGTATTAAAGGCGGCCCGTAACCTCGTTGCTACGCAATACAAAGCACAGGATGATGCAGGGAATGTGGCATATATAACAATCGGAAAAAAAGCTACCGATACCTTGACGCGTGCAAAAATGAACGTTTTAAGTAGCCACAATCAAGTATTCGACGGACTTAGTTTTGAGAAAGTTGCTCCTGTTGCCGAACGCATCATGCAAGGCTTTGCAGCAGGCGAATTCGACCGCGTGATTTTGCTATACAATCGATTTAAAAACGCAGCCGTTCAGATTACAACAGAGGAACAATTTTTACCGGTGCTTCCGCCCGAAAAATCGGCACAAAAAACATCCTCCATCGATTATATTTTCGAGCCGAATAAAGAAGAAATTGTGCGCGAACTCATCCCGAAATCGCTGAAAATTCAGTTATACAAAGCCGTTCTCGACTCGCATGCAGCAGAGCACGGGGCGCGTATGACGGCGATGAATAAGGCAACAGACAATGCGAAGGAAATGCTGAAAGAACTTCGATTGAGCTACAACAAAGCTCGCCAGGCCGCCATTACCAACGAAATTTTGGAGATTGTTGGTGGAGCAGAGGCCTTGAAAGGGTAGTTTTCAGGACAACGTATACTATTCCTTTTTCAGGGAGCACTTCAGACCCGGAAAAATAGGCTTGTGACCTATTGGAGAAAACCTCAGGATCTTTGGAGAGATGGGGTTAAGAAAGAGTGGGGAGCTCTTGACCAGAGTGTTTGGATTTTAAGGAAAAAGTGGTCTATGCTTTATCAATATTGACTTGTATTCAAAAAAGAGTGCGGTTAAAATGCAAGTAAATCTTTGAAAACAGTAAAAAGCTTGCAAAAAATGTTATTTCGATGGAGCAGCATCATTTTAAGGCAATGAATACACGTACGAGAAATTGCGTTGGCAAAAGGAAAATAAAGCGGGCCAGCGTTAGCATGAATTCAAAGGCCGGTAGAAATGCAGAAAACTGATTTATCAGGTTTTCTAGCATTTCAACGGAATTTGAAGAGCTAATGAGTTGATGAACTCAAGCCTCACTCCCACAATCCTTAAGTATAAGTCTATTGAGGCCTTCATGAATTTAAGCGAATCGAATAACAGTAAGGTTATTATTACCGATGGCAAAACACCCATCATGGGATTGCCGGATTGAATTGCGCAACGTAAACCCTTACCGGCAGTATTTCGACTCGATTCCCTTATGGCATCAAGGCCCACGCGCATACATCCTCTTCAACACTCTAGGCCGAGGAGATAAAACTCGCAAAGCCCACAGTCATCGAATCTAACAGCTTAACTACGCTTCAACTTATCTGCTAAATCGACAAGTTCAGCATTAGCATATAATTACGTCCGGCCTGGGGAAACACGGAATTAAAATTTAAACGTGTTCCATTACTAATACCCGAATAGGTATATCCATTGGGGATGTACTGCTTGTTAAACACGTTGGCGATAAGGAAGCTAATGCCAATTCGGCGGCCGCTTGCTTCTTTGCTCGAAAAGCGCACCCGAAGATCCTGCACAAAGAATCCGGGCAAGCTGCGATCGTTGCTTTGTGTATTATCGAGGTATTGCTTGCCAACATACCGGGCAACGCCATCAAGGTGCACTTTTGAAAACGGATTCCAGCTTAAGGTTGCGCTCGATGTAACACCGGGCGAAAAAGCAAGATCCGTATTTCGGTAGGTAATGGCTTGCTGCAAGCCGGTATCCCAGTCGTCGACAAACTCTGTAAATTCGGCTAGTTTGTTTTGCGAAAAGCATACATTTCCACTAAAATCGAGCTTATTGTGCAGGGCAAGGGCCAACTCGAATTCAACACCTGCGCGGTAACTCTTGTCGATATTCACCCGGTTGTAGGCGCCCACATCATTAATCTCACCGGTTAATACCAATTGGTTGCGATACTGCATCCAATACGCAGTGAAACCACCTTTTACTTTACCCGCAGCATAGCGATACCCCAATTCGGTATCGTTGAGGCGTTCGGGACTCGGACGACTTTCGACGCTCGATTGTGTAAAATCGTCGCGAACAGGCTCTCGATGGGCAACACTATGCGATATAAAAAGGCGATGTGCCGAACTTGGCTCCCAGGTAATTCCGGCTTTGGGATTGAAAAAAAGCAAAGGCACTTTTTGCTGCACAGGTTCAAGGTATTGATTGTATCCCAAGAAAGCATAATTCACCGATCGCACCTGCAAATCAACCAGGCCATAAAAGCCTTTTCCAATATCAATCGTCGACTTCAGGTAGGCGTTGGCATCCACCTTCTGTGCATCATTATCGTAATAGCGAAATCCAAGTGGAAGCGCATCGGCATATTGCGCCCAAACCACTTCGCCAAAGTGCTTGCCCGAGTAAACATTAACACCTCCACCAAAAACAAATTGCAGCCGATTGTTGGCATCCCACTCGGCCGAAAACACACCACCGTAAAAGTGATTGTCGAGCCAGCGCTTCCGAATTAGATCGCTCTTTTCTATCGTATCGGCAGCTATTGAAATGGTATCAGTCCCTACTATTTGTTGCATCGAACCAATAAAAAGCGGACTAACTGCATAATCGGACAATTCATCCTGTTGCCTGTATTGCTCGTAATAGCCACGGCCACGCGTATAATGTAGTGCGGCCTGTAGATTGAACTTTTTACCGGCCCTATGATTCACAAAAAACTGATAGTGATCTTGCTGATAGTTATCGGTTTCATTCTCATAAAACGCTTCGTCTCCATTTGCGGTGTAATACAGTCCTGCAGGATTGTATGTCGGATTGGCTCTGAGCGAATCCTGTGGTACACCATACCATGCCTGATAGGTCTTTTCTTTTCCCGAAAAAACATTGGCGCGCAGGCTCGTGTTTTTCCCTAACCACGCACCCGAAAGCCAGAACGATTTAAGGTCTGAACCTGCCCTATCGATAAAACCATCGGAGTTAATTTTACTTAAGCGCATGTCGAAAGTGAAGCCATTTATAAGGCCAGTACCAACTTCGAAGGTATTGCGCAGGGTATTAAAAGAACCAGCACTGCCCGCATAGGCTGCATAGGCTTTACTACGTACTTCGTTGGTTTGTAAATTAAGTGTAGCGCCAAAAGCGCCGGATCCTTGCGTAGATGTACCCACACCACGTTGAAGCTGCACCGATGTAACCGATGAAGCCAAATCGGGCATATTGACCCAGAAAACAGTATGCGATTCGGCATCATTGATTGGAATACCATTTACGGTAACGTTGATGCGTGTTGGATCGGAGCCGCGCACGCGCAAACCGGTGTAGCCTACTCCGGCGCCGGCATCCGAGTTTACCACTACGCCAGGCTCTGTCGAAAGTAGCATTGGCAAATCCTGACCGAAATTGCGTTTGCGAATCTCATCTCCTGAAATGGTTGTATGCGTCATTGCCGAGCGATTATCGGCACGACCGGCTTCAATCATAACTTCCTTCACCGGATAACTTACTTCCTCAAGGATAAGCAGCTCGGGTTTAGATTGCGGAAGGGCGATTTGCTTGCGAATGGTCGAATAACCAATTTGCCGCACCTCAATTTCGACAGAATTCGATTTGATGTTACGAAACTCAAAACCGCCATCGGCTGCTGTTTGGCAGGCATTGAATGTTCCTACCATATGCACAATGGCTCCAGATACTTTCGCACCGCTTTTGTCGCTAACAAAGCCCCGAACTTCAAATTGCCCACAAACAAACCGGGTTTGTAAAATCAGGAAAAAGAAAATAACTCTACACATCGTTGTAGTTTTTAAGGTTACAACGGACGAGCAGGGGTCGGCTTATCCGAAAAAAATTACCATACCATTCCTCCCTACGCCGGCATTACCCGGATCAGGTTCGTCCCGCACAAAACGGGAAAGGGTATTATCTCAGCCCAATTGGGCACCCCTTGAAGACTGTACAAAATAACAAAATAAACAGGGAACAAACAAAAAGGGCCGAAATTTAAATTCCGACCCTTTAAATTCTATGGAGAAAAATCTTTGCTTAGTTTTTTACGAAGCGCAATATTGCAACATCTTCGTTATGGAACACGCGCACAAAATACATGCCCACATTCAGGTTCGAGATATCTATGCCATTGTTTGATTTTGCGACACCGGTAGAAACCACCTTTCCATCGATTGAGATAATCTCGTAATTCAAATCATCGGCTGATTCTGTGCGAATAAACACATTCGCGCTTGCCGGATTTGGATAAAGTGCAAGCGAACCAATTGAACCTGCAGTTTCGATAGCATTCGGAAAGTCTGAATAAATTGAGAACACACCACCTAAGGCTGTAAAGTCTGCCGATGAGAAAGATCCATCTACCGAAGAATTTGCTCCGGCAATCCATGTCGTGCCATCATTGCGGTACACTGCGCGGTTTTGAGCCGAGGCCCAATTGTTCAATTCATTGTTACCGGTATAATCGAATCTAAGGGTTGCGTTATTCCCACCCGCTGTACCTTCGGTAATGGTCCACTCGAGGCCTACGAAACTATTCACGCTATTTGGCAAATCGGGATTAAAGGAATTGGTGTTCATCGCCTCGCGAACACGAACGCCAACAAGTTCTGTGGCATTGCCGTTTTCGTCGATAGTTACCGGTGCGTAGCTTGTTCCATTCCCTACCGGAAAAAGAACCGCGTCTGAACCAACTGCACGCAAGAGACTTCCGGTTCCACTAGTCTTAATAAATGAGTTTGCATTTCCTGCGGTAATGGAGGCCGTAGGATCGAGTCGTAAATCGAACGCGCTCAATTCCAAAAAGCCGCCATTCGGTTGATTCAGTTCCACCTGGCTATTTACCTTTAACGCACCTGCCAATGTGAGCGTTCCGCCACTGGCATTCATGCGAACAGACGCTATTGAAACATTTCCAAGCGTATTAAGAATAAAGCTTTTCTGAACAATTAGCAGTTCATTGTAAGTGCCTTCCTGCGCGATGAGGTTTCCATTTACAGCAGTTAACACGTAACCATCGTTTAATTGTGCCCCCGACTGAACCACCACAGTGTTGGCCTGAAAAGCACCATCAAGGGGAAGGTTGCCAAATACATCTCCAATGGAAGTTATAGTAACAGCATTTATAAATACTGTAGCGCTGCCGGTCTTCACCAATTGAACCGCTTTGTTGAGCGTTACATCTTCAGGGTATAGCCCTGCCTCTACCGATACAATATCGTTTGATGTGCAAATCGACAATGCCGCATTCAAGGTTTTCTTTGGGCCAATGCCGGTAGTAGCATCAACGGTTGCGGCTAAGCCATTGAGTGTATCGTTACCCAAATTCGCATCCACATAAATTACCTGCTGTGCATTGGCTACAAGGATGCCAAAAGAGAGCATAACAAACGTAAAGCACTTTTTCATACGTATATAGTTTTACATCGACAAATAAACGGATAATAATCAAAATAAAAAAGGGAGCCCCGCTTAAGGACTCCCTTTTTTATGTAAGCGATCTAAAAAGCTTATTTGGCAATTGTTAAGCGGCCAACATTTTTAAAGTTGGTGCCTTCAACAGTAACCTGATAAACTCCATTAGACAATGTTTCAACATCTAAACCAACTACAGCTCCTGAACGAACATCGTTCACCTCTTTCGTACTTACCAGGCGGCCTGCAGCATCTTGAATGCTAACAACAACCGATGATTCTGAACGATCAAGATTTAACAACAAGTTCGCTACGTTAGCCGCAGGGTTCGGGAAGATTGAGAATCCACTGGTAGTCGCCACATTGTTGGTACCGGTAAGATCTGCACCTACTGTAATGGTAGTAGTAGCTGTTGAACCGCATCCGTTGTTCATTGCTGTAAATGTTACAGTGTAAACACCTAAAGCATTGTATGCATGAACAGGGTTGAGGTCACCGGTAACGATGGTACCATCGCCGAAATCCCAAGTGTATTCGCTAGCTCCTTGAGCAGTTCCTTGGAACTCGATAATAGCATCAGCAATTGAAACTGTGGTAGCGCTTGCAATAAAGCTTGCAGGCGTTGTCATACCATTGTTTTCAACAGCAGTAGTGCGGTTAACGGTTCCACCATCGGTATAGCTCATAGCCAATGAATAATTTCCAGAAGCGAGGTTTACAAATTCATGCTCGCCAACGAATGGAGCAGCAGTGGCTACAACTTCATTGTTAGCATTCTTAAGTTCAACCGCAACAGGCGTAGTGTTCGGGTTGGCTACCAAGATTTTACCTGATTCGGTACCTGAACAATCCATTACCGAAGACACACCGATTGGTGCACGGAAGTGCAGACGGAAGCGAACATTCTCTCCGTTCAATCCTGAGTTTTCGAATGAGTAGGTGCCATTTTGAGTTAAGTTGTGGAATACACCCAACTCAACATCTTCAAGATAAACAACAGTTGTAGGATCGAAATTCTCGTACAGATTTACAGAAATTGTAGACGTTCCGGCAACAGTGTTAACAGCACCAAGATTAATTACACGCTCGGTGGTTAATTCTGGCCATGCTTGAATAACATACTCCAAATCACCGTTGAATGTGTAAAGACTCATGTCTGCATTACCCTGTAAACGCAATGCGTCGTAAGAATTATCCACGCCATCGGTTGCATCATCAATGAAAGCAATCAATGCCTCAGAGCCAACACCATTAACATTTTCCATGCGCAGACGCAGACGGTTTGCAGTGGTAACATCGAAGAACTCACTGTTGGTGCCATAGGTCTTCATCGCATGTGTAAAGCTAAAGTTACCCACACCACCGGTATGGTTCACGAAGAAACCTTGACATGCAGCTATATTACCAGAGAATGGAGCACCCGAGTTAGGGCCATTAACCGTCCCAACACCACTATATGTTATAAAATCTCCGGCTGCATAATTTGCCCCAAGCCCCGAATTATCGTCATCCCAAATGTACAAGGCGCCACCAGAAATTCGAGCGGCATTTGCGGTTAGGAAAGCATTGGCCGAGATAGGTGCAGGATAAGGATTACCAATTAGGTTAAAGTTATTTCCACCGGCGCCATTTGCAGCTGCCAAACTAACGCCTCCAGCAGTTTGCTGAGGAAGACCAGTAAAGTTCGACAAAGAAGCACCAGTGGCGATATAACCCTTACCCGGAACCATCGGTGCCGATGGCGTAAGCGCTTGCCATCCAGCTTGTGTTCCTAGGTAATCAAGACCCGTTGCTGTTGCAGTGTTGTACTGGTAAAAATTCGGTACAACAAATGGTTGACTCAACGATGATAACAATCCGTTGGTTATTGGCGATGACCAGAAATTATAAGCAAGTCCAGTAGTAGCACCTTGACGGCGGTACGTAATGTTGCCAATAACATCAGAGTTGGCAGGGCCTTGACCAGAGTACAACGATGAGTTGTTATCAAAGATCATATTGCCATTTGACTGTACAGATGCCGCTTGAGATCCACCACTTGCAGCACCCAATACTGTCGTTGCCAAACGGAAACGTATAGGCGTGTTAATGGTTACAATCTGCCCGGCAGTTTGTGCACCAATGTCAAGGCGACCGGCGCCCTCAACACGTCCACCTGCACCTGTTCCTGTCAAACCGCGTCCTGTTCCTGCAAACGTAGTTCCATTTAGCGTTAACGTTTGACCTGAGTTTACTGTAAGCTTAGCCTGTGTAAGCGCCGAGCCAATGAACTTAACACCGCCAATTGAGGCTGCAGCTGATACAATAGGTTGGTTAGTTACAGCAGGAATATTAATTACGGTGGTAGCAGGCGACGAAGACCAACCTGTAGAACCTGCAAGCGTTACCGCTCCAAATGGGTTAGGAAAAGCATCGGTTGTACCCTGGTTAATCCATGTACCTGCACTGTTATAGCCAAATCCGGTGTTTCCAGTCCATACCCAACCATCGTTTACGTTCAAGCGGAATGTACCGAAATTTGCTGCAGAGAAACCGTCAATAGCAAAGAATAACGTATTGCCAGGCGTTAGTCCGGAGCTGTAGGTAAACGACCCTAATCCTGCTCCACCGTCATCATCCCATGCTACTGCAGTGAGGGTTCCTGTACACGTATTGTCTGATGAAGTGTATGCGCGGATCTTGCTATCGTTAAAACCTATACCAACAACATTAATTGCAACAACTCCATTGGATGGAATGGTACACTTAAACCATACATCATTGTTCCAAGAAGAAAATGCACCATTCGGCATTGTAGGAGAGATGGTTGACGTATTGGTTGCACCAAGATTATTGGAATTGATGTTTACAACAGATGATGAAACGGTAACATTTGTTGCCCCGCATATATTGTCGTTAGCAGGAGGTACCCCGGTAAAGCATATCGTAAAGTTTGGATCAGGGCTACCTATTGCACCGGTTCCAGGCGCCGTTAAATAGTTCCCGTAAACACGGGTATAATAGGTAAGACCCGGAGTTAGACTTGTTACCACCAGATTTTCTGTACCCGGCGCCGGATTGGAATTGGCACAGCCAATTGAAGATAGGCCTGCGCAAGTTCCGCTGAATATCTGAACAACCATATCTGTTAAACCGGAGGCTCCTACAGGCGTAATCGTAGCCTGATTGCTTGAGGCAATAAATGAATACCAAACGTCAAAAGCGCCTGAACCCGCACATGGAGCCTGACTAACCGTTGCTCCTGTTAATAAACCCGGAATTGCAGTACACGGAGAAGTATTTGGAAGCAGAAATGCACCTGCGCAATTGTCGTTAAGCGGCGGAGCAGCAAGACCAAATATGCAAATCTCAAAAGTACCCCACCCTGCCGGGTTTGTACCGGCGCCGAACACCTGTATTTTATACAACTGACCTATTGTAAGACCAGTAGCAGCAATAGTTTCTGTTCCATTCGCGCCTGTTGCATTTACACACTGAATAGAGGTACCTACACCAGCACCACCACGTAAATCAACTGTAGCGTCGAAACCTTGCGTTCCAACAACCTG
>CANMGM010000045.1 GCA_947497195.1 Bacteroidota bacterium | reverse complement strand
GCAACAGGTTTTGCGCGGTAAAAAACATAGACACCCTCTTCCTGTTCGACTTCGGCACTCGATTTACGCACTTCATACACACCGGTTTTGAATGCGAATTCAGCTATAAGGATAAAACTTACGGCCAACCCAGTTAGAAAGTATTTCATGGAAAAATTGTTTCGGCAAATGTAAATTATGTTTTACATAAAGACAAGTAAGCTTTACATTATTTCATAAAAAAATTAATCGTCCTGCTCGAGTTCAAAGAGCTCTTCGACTTTGCATGCCAATTCCTTGCTTACTTTAAGTGCTAATAAGGTAGAGGGAATGTAGCGATTAGTCTCAATCGAATTAATGGTTTGCCTCGATACGCCAATCCGTTCTGCCAAATCCTGCTGCGTGAGATTTTTCTGAACGCGGGCTATCTTTAGGTTGTTCTTCACGTTTACTCCCGCTTTTTGAAATAAAACACCAGCAGATACACAATCAGCATGCTGAATATAAGCGAAAAGCCGCTTAATTCTATGCTGCTGGCCGGAAAGGCTAAATCTACAATTGTGTAGAGAATCCCCCATCGAAACGACCATTCGAACGATTTCAGCCGGAGCAAACCAACCAACTCGTCCTCAATTTTCTCACGACTTGAAGCAATGAGAAACAATCCGATTAAAATGGTACTCCGCATGCCAGATCGAAAGGCGTTTGACTTTACAATTTCGTCGAATACATCGCCCAATTGCAGAAATGTTGCAAGAACACCTGTTATAAAAAGAATTACGCATCCCACAAGTTTGAACCTGTGAGGAAACCACGCGCTAAATGTAGTTGTGTCGCTAAACATTGTATTTAGAATTGAATTAATGCAAGGCGCTTTGCCTTTGCCTCTTTGCAAATTTATAGAATGTCAGAAACGATACTATGCCAAAAATCAGTGAAAGGCAAACCCATAGCAAAGAATTTTCTCCTGTTCCCCATTCATCCGGATTTAGTTCAATCCACTGGTGCTGGTGCGCGAAATACCCGATCACAGCAAGTGCGTTATTGGTGAAATGAGCTACAATCGAATACCAGAGCGATTTTTTCCAAACCACCAAATAGCCCAACATAACACCTAAAATAAAGCGTGGAAAAAAGCCAAAAAACTGAAAATGAATAAAACTGAATACAAAAGCAGTAACCCACACCCCAAAATGCGCCCCACGCTTTTCTGAAAGCATGGGCTGGACGACTCCGCGGAATAGCAATTCCTCACCAATTGCCGGAATAAGTGCAACAATAACTAATGTCTGAAACAAATCGACCAGACCGGGCATGTAGAGAAACTGACCAATCAATTCTGCTGCAGCATCTTCTTGCGCGCGCATGCTATCGTACACTGAGCGAAACATACCTCCCCACTCAATGGAATTGTTCCAAATTCCCAATGCATTAATCCAGGGCAATTGAACGGCCATCAGAACAGAGGCAAATGCCAAAAACGGGATCGAGGGACGTTCATCGAGCATTAGAAAATGCTGGGGTTTCTGTCCGATTAAACGTGCATAAATAATGGGCGGAAGCACAAACAAGCCCATCGAAGCAAATGCCTGCGTAAACTTCATCATGGCAATTCCGGTTGTTCCGTATGCAGAATAATGCTGTAGTGCATCAACCGGCAAATCCCAGATAAGCAAACTGAAGAGCAAACTGAAGAACGAAGCTACTGATGCACAGAGCACACAAATTAGCAGCAGTAGGGTAATGCGCAATCCAAGCGAACGCTGTTTTAGGAAAGGGAGAATTTTCATGACTTTAAGGTGTAAAGATGCAAAACTTCAGACGGATTGATTCCCTATCTTTGCACGATTTTTCACTGCTATGGCACAAATTGGCAACATCGACTTAGGCGAATTTCCCATGCTGCTTGCACCGATGGAAGACGTGAGCGATCCGCCCTTCCGTTTGGTCTGCAAGGAACACGGCGCCGATATGATGTATACCGAATTTGTCTCCTCCGAAGGGCTCATCCGCGATGCGGCAAAAAGCAAAAAGAAACTCGACATCTTCGAATACGAACGCCCAATTGGCATTCAGCTCTTCGGAAGCGATGTGGAATCGATGCGTGAGGCCGCCGAAATTGCCGCAGCCGCAGCTCCCGACTTAATCGATATCAATTATGGCTGCCCTGTAAAAAACGTGGCCTGCAAAGGTGCCGGAGCTGCATTGCTGCAAGATATTCCAAAAATGGTGCGCATGACCGAAGCCATCGTAAAATGCACAAGCCTTCCGGTTACCGTAAAAACCCGTTTGGGTTGGGATGATTCCACAAAGAATATTGAAGAAGTTGCCGAACGCCTGCAGGATATAGGTATTCAAGCTTTAACCATCCATGGACGCACACGTGCACAGTTATATAAAGGTCCGGCCGACTGGACACTTATTGGTAAGGTGAAGAATAATCCCCGCATCCGTATTCCGATCTTCGGCAACGGAGATATCGATTCGCCCGAAAAAGCACTCGAAATGCGCAATCAGTTCGGTGTAGATGGTGTTATGATTGGTCGTGCAAGCATTGGTTATCCATGGATATTCAACGAGATCAAGCATTTTATGAAAACCGGTGAATACCTACAGGCACCTTCGCTTGCAGAGCGTGTTCGGGTATGCAAAACGCATCTCGATGCATCCATCCGCTGGAAAGGAAATGTATTGGGCATAATCGAAATGCGCCGGCATTACACCAATTACTTCAAGGGCTTGCCGCATTTTAAGGAATATCGCCTCAAACTGGTAACCAGTAACGCGTATGAAGAAGTCAACCAGGTGCTCGATTCTATTTCCGAGCAATACCACGATGTGAATTTTGCCTAAAATCAAACCATGTTTCAATCCAATCCATCCAAAACAGAGCTTTCGCAACTGGGCGAGTTTGGCCTTATCCGCAGATTAACATCAGGCTTTGTACTTCAGAACAAAGAAACGGTCAAAGGAATTGGCGACGATGCTGCGGTGTTGCGTTTCGAAAGCGAGAAAGACATGTTGGTAAGTACCGATATGCTGCTCGAAGGTGTGCATTTCGATTTAACGTATATGCCACTGAAGCATTTAGGTTACAAGGCTGCCGTTGTTAATTTTTCGGATATCTATGCCATGAATGGCCAGCCGAAGCAGCTTTTTGTATCGCTTGCCTGCTCCAACCGTTTTCCGGTTGAAGCACTCGAGCAGATTTACGAGGGCATTGCCATGGCCTGCAAGGCATACGGTGTTGATCTGGCCGGAGGCGATACCACATCATCTAAAGCCGGACTTATACTCAGCCTTTCGGTAACAGGCGAAGTTGAACGCGGAAAATCGGTTTTGCGCAGTGGTGCAAAACAGGGAGATTTACTTGTTGTTTCGGGCGATTTAGGTGGAGCCTATGTAGGCCTGCAGCTTTTGGAACGCGAAAAAAACGTGTTCATGGATCACCCAGATGCACAGCCCGATTTGGAAGGAAACGATTACATTCTCGAGCGTCAATTAAAGCCCGAAGCGCGCATGGATGTGGTAGAATATCTCGCCGAAATTGGCGTTGTACCTACCTCAATGATTGATGTGTCGGATGGATTGTCGTCTGAAACGCTCCACATCTGCGGGCAAAGCAATGTGGGCTGCAGGCTGTATGAAGAAAAAATCCCGATCGATCCCACTACATATGCGATGGCACGCGAGTTTAACCTCGATCCTACAGTTTGTGCATTGAGCGGAGGCGAAGATTACGAATTGCTGTTTACGGTTGAACAGGGCGATTACGAGAAGATTAAAGGAAGTACGCTGTTGAGTGTGATTGGTCACATTACCGATGTTTCGGAAGGGGTGCAGCTTGTCGATAAGAGTGGCGGTATGCATGAATTAACTGCGCAGGGCTGGAACAGTTTTCCGGGTACATCAGCGTAATGTGTGCTTTGCATACCATGATTGCAGCCAGTTGTAGTACTGAATAACTTCGGTTTCGGCCTCCTGGTTTTTATACAATTCGAGCCAATCTGCGATTTTCTGGTTGAGTGAGGCGGTTAAATCGCCATCCCTTCGAGCAATTGAAAGCATAATACCGAGAAAGGAAATGATTTTTTCGTAGGTGCTTTCTTCGTTGAGATGTGGTTCGAAATCTTTCTGCACCTGCCGAATTCGAGGCAATGCAGCATCCCAGCGGTCGAGTGTAACTTTTAAAATCACATCGGTAATGCCTATTTTTACCTTGAAATAAGGATCGGCTAGCCCATAGGCCGGGTGAATATAAAGCCTCGCTAAACGTTTGGAGGCTTTTTCGAACAGTCCCGATTCGTAATAACAAAGCACGAGGTTTAGTTGGACAACCAGACTGTACAGAGGGTGCTTGTCGAGTGCCGGATTTCGGATCGTTTCCTCGAGGATGTGAATGGCCTCAGGCAAATTGATGCGGGTATTGGCATACACAAGGGCACTGTTGTAGAAAATGAAATATTTATCGGCCAGCATTGCCCCGAATTCATCCATTGCCAACTTTAACAATGCGGCAACTTTGATTGAATCTTCAATTCGGTCTGCCTTAAACAGCGCGTTGGTGTACCAGGTAAGCAGTTTGCATTTGAGCTCATGATTTTGTCGCGTAAATAAATTTGCCTGCACGACAAGTGGAATTTGTTGTGAAAGATAGCTTGCCATAGCGGCAAAGGCATGTTGTTCGAGAAACAACTGACTTACGCCTTCTATGACCCGAAGCCGAAAAGTTGGGTCGGATAAGTAAAAACTATCATCGCGGTAACGTTCCAGAATTTGCTCAAGCGTTTCATTGTATTTTAATGTACCGCGTCCGGTTTGCTGCGAGAGGCGCAACTGATAGCCAAGGAGAACAAGCACTTCATCGAGCTCTTTCAATGCAATTTGCTTTTTGCGAAGTGCGACACGTTCTTCGATAATCGCTGAAGGATTAAGTTCAGGGATTTCGCGTGTAAGCTGAATCGTTTCACTTAAAATCATTTCGAGCAGATCGTTCCATTGGTTCGAACGTGCACGGGATGCAGCCTTTTCGAGGTAATCCATGCCAATGTGTAAATTCCCTTTTGATGTATGAAACCTACCAAGAGCGAGATATTGCAATGCTTGATTGAATTGATTTGCGGATATGAAATCGGCTGCATGCCTATCGATGTAATCGCGCAGCCTTTTTTTTAGCTGATAACAAAGATTCGCATCGGGAGATCCGGGTAGTTTTAATGTGAGTTCGCCTGCAGATAGATTTTTATCCCTGTGTGCACGTATTACATCAAAAAGCTGCAAAACTCTTCGTTCCTTGCCGGTTTTGATGCGCAGCATAAAGATTTTGAAGGAGCGGATTTCTTCCTTCGACATTGTATGAATAATTTCATCAAGTATCGCCATTTGAACCTGTAAGAACAGTGCGTAAATTTAATGCGAATAATTAATAATTCACATGTAAATTGCTGATGTGAAAAAGAAACTTTTTATTGGTCTTTTCGTGCTTCTTTTTGGAGTTTCCGGAAAAGCGCAAAGTGTTGTGAATGTAACTTCTGTAGTTGGATTTCCTGTAAGTGTGATCCTCGATAGCGCCTATTCATTTTCTGCAATCGTGACCTATGTTTCGGGTTCAGGGTCGACTATTTTTGCGGAGAATTTAAGGTTGAAATACCAAACCGATAAAATGGTTGAAGAGGGGCTTACTCCAGGGATTTTCGGTCCTTCGCAAGACATTTTATTTGAGCTTAACGTTCCTGAAGAAATTGAAGTGAATAACTTCACCTTCGACCCGGTTAATTTCCGGCAAGGTGGTAATATTGTTGTTATCTGGCCTTCATTTGCTGATGGTATCTCTGATGATAGTCTCCAAGTTGAGTTGCAGGGAATTGATGCCGATAGCACAAACAGCGTTATGGAATTAGATGAATTGAATTTGCAAACTGTCTGGTTCAAAGAGAAAATCAACTGGCAAGCATTTGAAAAGCTTGGCATATCTGAAGGGTATGTATTGAGTGCCGAGGGTAAGCTAATCTTTACATTAAGTTCCGGAATTGACTTCGATAAAGCTAAAATCCAGTCCGGAATTTATTATTTCATCTTCAACCAGGGCGACGGGAAACTCCTTGTTTTTAAAGAACACCTCCGATAAACAAAGACGTTATGAAAATTGAATCTGTAAGGAATTATATTTTTCAAATACCAATCTTGTTCTAGAATTTTAATCTTTGTTAAGCGATTGCGAATATCATTCGCACAAGAGTTTAACAAACCAACAATACTGCGGGAACCTTCGGACTTTACAGTCCGGAGGTTTTTTTATATTCGCCGAAATCTACTATTAATTATGGAAGTCATTTATTACGGGCATTCGTGTTTCGAGGTGCATTACAACGAACATAGAATTTTGTTCGATCCCTTCATTCGTCCAAACCCCAAAGCGGCCTCGATAGATTTGAGTTCAATCAATCCGACTTTAATTGCCATCAGTCATGCACACGGCGATCATATTGCCGATGCCGAATCTATCGCCAAACAATGCGGCGCGCCCATTCTGGCCAATTACGAAATTACTTCGTGGTTTGCCGAAAAAGGCGTTGAACAAACCATCGGAATGAACACCGGAGGAACATATCGATCGTCTGACCTAAGCATCAGCCTCACACAAGCACTTCATTCGAGTTCGTTTCCCGATGGCAGGTATGGAGGCAATCCCAATGGATTTGCATTGAACTTTGGCACACGAAGATTTTATTATGCCGGAGATACGGATCTGTTTGGCGATATGCGTTTAATCGGTCAACACTATAATCCCGAATTTGCATTTTTACCGATAGGCGATCATTTTACGATGGGGTATGAGCGCGCTGCGGAAGCCGCAAAATTGCTCAATGTGAAGAGCGTCATCGGTATGCATTTCGATACTTTTCCGCCGATTGAAATCGACCATGAGAAAGTGCAGCAGCATTTTAGCCGAGAAGGTATTCGCCTAATAATCCCTTCAATTGGTGAAACGATAAAAATGTAAAAACGCTATAATTACACGCGCATTTTGCCGCGCTTTAGCAGGTAAGGCAGTAGAATTTGCGCATACCCTTGATTGATATCCGCTTCAATAAAATCAATTTTGTATTGCGCACATTTTAATTTTAAATTCTGTGTAAATTCGTGAACCTGTCTTACATAGGTTTCTTTTATTTCGGATGGCTGTAGCCTTATTTCTTCGCCGGTTTCGAGATCAATAAACTTATACGGTCTGTTTTCGAAGTCAAATTCAAGTTCACGGTTTCGATCGGCGACATGAAATAACAACACCTCGTGTTTGTTGTGTTTCAAATGCTGCAATGCACCAAACAAAGCTTCTGATTCAGCATTATCTTCAAACATATCCGAAAACAAAACGATAAGACTGCGCTTGTGCACGGCTTCTGCTAGAGTATGCAGAACTTTGGCTGTATTGCTTTTATGCGGTATCTTATCCCAGGCAGTATCGATAAGCTTCTCAAGTTCTGAATAAATCATTGCCATATGAACACCTGAAGATCGCGCAGGGGTATGCAGATTTAAGTCATCAGAAAAAATGCTCAAGCCCGTTGCATCTCTTTGCTTATTCAGCATGTACGTTAAAGCGGCAGCAGCTTTTGCCGAAAACTGCAATTTACTATCCAGACCGCGCTGCTTCGCATCAAGCGGATAGTGCATCGATGAAGAGTTATCGAGAACAATTTGGCAACGAAGATTGGTTTCTTCTTCGAATCGCTTCACGAAAAGTTTCTCGGTTTTTCCAAAGAGGCGCCAGTCGATATAGCGTGTTGATTCACCCTGGTTGTATAAACGGTATTCTGCGAATTCAACAGAGAAGCCATGAAAAGGGCTTTTGTGTAATCCGGTAATGAACCCCTCAACAACTTGCCTAGCGAGAAGTTCGAGGTGTCCGAATTGTTGAAGTTCAGGGCGGTTAATTGGCATCGGAGTTCTTTGCAAAATAACGAAAATTAAACGAACATCTATTTCAAAACAGATGATGCTTTTTTCCGAAAGGATTGAAAGTTTTAACTAACGAAATATCGAATCTTTGAGCAAATCGTGTCGGCCATTTTTTATCAAATATAAATAACACGCTTTGAAGTGTTTCCTAAACACGCACCAATTTTTTAATTAAACTTTTTTTAGAATTCAAATCAGTGGTTTGTATTCTCTGTTTTTCGAGTGTTTGGTAGATAAGTGGATAATTGTTTATAAAGGGAGTCATAAGGAACGATTCTTGTTATCGGATTTTTTTAACTTTGAAAAAATTAGAAGTATGAAAAACAAGTTTATTCTCCCGGTTTCAATTTTTACATCTTTGGCCCTTACTTCCTGCGAAACAGACGTTGAGCGCTATTGCTTTACCGTTTCTGATCGCGCTCCTTCTGCTGGATCGCGCGTTACCTTTAATGCAGCGTGCAGCGAGGGTATAGAACTCTATCACTGGAATTTTGGCGATGGGATGGATACAGTTACGCGAACGCCAAGTGTTAATCATGCGTTCGAATTTCCTGGCTCTTATGTGGTTAGCTTGCATGGAACTACTCCGGCAATTGAGAGCCATTGCCCTCCCGATGCTGGAGCGAATGGCGCCCGTCAGACTGTTGATGTGAAGTAATTCCAATGATTTTTTATTCCGGTTATACCGGTCTGAAGTGGCCAGGCCTGTTGTGGGTGTTGGCCACTTTTTTTGTTTTGGCCTGCGGCATATTATGTGCATTTCCACTTTTTTCGGAGCGCGGTTTATATCTTCATTTGCTGCTTACCGAAGACCATCGCTCGTATTGGCTTCTGTCGCTGGCGCTGCTTATTTGGCCGGCATGGCGCAATTTCAAAGGTGGGGCAGCATGGTTTGTGATTCCTTTAGTAGCTTCGGTATTGCTTAGCTTGCCTTTGATTCAAAGCGGTATCATTCATACTGAAAATGGATGCACCACTTCGTTTCAGTTCACGAAATGGCTTACGAAGTCGAAATCGCATGTTGGCTATACCACATTGAAAGCTGCACACGACTCTTCCGAATTGGCCTTGGTTTACAAAGCAGCATCGCCTAATTCGCCTGTTATGTTTCTTTTGCATGGTGGCGGATTTTACCAAGGCAAGCCTGTATACATGCACGATTGGTGTTCGGCTCTCGCTGCATCGGGCATAACAGCCATTTCGCTTGCCTATCCGCTCGAACCGTATGCTCATTTTCCTGCACCCGAAGATTCGATTGCGGCAAGAATTCAACGATTGAAGCTACAACTCGCAATGGAAGGTGCCGATACCAGTCGTATTTTCATCGGAGGTTCATCGGCCGGCGCTACACTTGCCATATCAGCTGCATTGCGGCATCCACATCTTAAGCTACAGGGCATCATTGCAGCGTATCCGCTTGTTTCGCTCTGTAAAGATTTCGAAACCATCATGGATTTAAATCGCGTTAAAAAGGCGTATCTCGGAAAAACCAATTGCCGCGATGCTGATATTTTGCTACGATTACGGGCCAATGGACCACCGGTGTTAATCCTTCATGGAGCAAAAGACAATGTAGTTCCGGCCAATCAAAGTAAAATGCTCTTCGACACGTATCCCGGAAAAAAGCGCCTGGTTATCTTACCCTGGGCCGGACATAATTTCGAATATCCGATTTATGGTCCATCGGGCCAATTGTTAGAGCATCTGTCGGAAGATTTTATTCTGAAGGGGACTCGTTAATGTCGGGGTGTAAACGCGGGAATTTATTTTAACGGGCTGATTATACTGATATATACGAAAGGCAAAGGTGAAATTAAAACAACAAATGGTAAAATATTTTATTCTTTTCGTAATTTACTTTGGAGCAACGACCGACATTTTATTTGGACAAAGTTTGCCTGCAATTCAATTAGACAGACCCGACCAAACCGAGTGTCCATTTATTACCCCTAAAAAATACATTCAAATCGAAAACGGCTTTACGATTGAGCATATTGATCAAAATCAAAAGTCTTTTAATTATCCTTCAACGTTATGGAAATATGGCGTTAATGAAAAGTTTGAGCTAAGGCTTATTACAGAATTGGTTTCTGAAAAAACAAACGACACTATACATTCAGGATTTTCACCCATTACACTTGGGTTTAAAACTTCACTTTTTGAAGAAAGGGGCATTATACCAAAGACATCATTCATCGGACATATAACGACTTCAGATATTGGCAGTGAAGAATTTCGGACAAGCTATATTGCACCTTCTTTTCGGTTTACAATGCAACATACGTTGACACCCAAAGTAGCTCTTTCCTATAATTTAGGGGCAGAATGGAATGGCGAAAATGCAGAACATAGGTATATCTACACATTAACAACAGGGTTTAGCTTAACAGAAGAAATTGGTTGTTACACTGAATTGTATGGCTTTATTTCGAAATGGGAGAAGGCTGACCATCGGTTTGATTGCGGCTTAACGTATTTAATTAACAACGATTTTATACTGGATATTTCAGGTGGTTTGAGAATAACAGAAAATGCACCCCAAAATTATATTTCATTAGGCCTTTCGTACAGATTTAAAACAATTAGATAAAGGCAAGTAACCGGTTCACAGCCTGTAAACTTTTTAGGCCTTTTTCAAGCACAGGGTTTAGTCGTCCACACGCAAGATTTAATACGTCATGTTAAAAAACCGATAATTAAGATTAACAAATGACCGGGAATAAAGAAACAAAATTGGAGCATATACTAACAAACTCGCATAAAGCCGAAATGATTGCTTATATGGAAGCTCATCCAAAAGATTTTACAGAAGCAATCCAATTAGCCATTGCAGACAAGCAACCGTATTCATGGAGAGCTTCATGGCTTTTGTGGAGCTGTATGCACAAAAACGACAAACGGGTAAGCAAGTATTTAAAACAAATAATTGATGTTTTGCCCGAACGAAAAGACAATCAGCAAAGAGAGTTATTGATGATTATCCAACGGATGGAATTGAATGACGAATATGAAGGTCAATTGTTTGAATCCTGCGTTGAAATTTGGAAACAGATAGGTAAAAATCAATCACTTCGCTGTAATGCATTTAAGATATTGGTTACAATTTCAAAAAAGCACCCATCCCTAATACGCGAAATCAATATGCTTAGAGAACCTTATTACACACAAACTCTATCTGATTGTGCCAAGAAATCAATATCCCAATTGATGAATGACTTAACAACATCGGATTAATGAAAATATGAGGTGAAACAAAGCCCAAAACACCTCCTGCATGAATAATTGGCGGTTCGTTGCGTAGAAAACTACAAAACCCTATATGATCGTTTATGTGAATCCTTGAGGTTGGGAAGGGCGCGTGGAAGCATTGCAATTCCCTATTTAGTCAAACAGGAAAAAGTGGTCTATGCTTTATCAATATTGACTTGTATTCAAAAAAGAGTGCGATTAAAATGCAAGTAAATCTTTGAAAACAGTAAAAAGCTTGCAAAAAATG
>CANMGM010000044.1 GCA_947497195.1 Bacteroidota bacterium | reverse complement strand
GCTTTGTAGGCTTTTTCTATATCAGCTTTTAGTACCATTACATTAAGTTAATGCTGCTAAAGTACAAATGTTTATATTAATATCATAAAGTAGTTTGTTTTAGAAAAGAATACATAGGACTCACGGATCAAGATATTTCACCAAAAGTGCCTGCAATAAAATGGATTCGTTCAGATTTTCTGATGCCAACACTACCTTGGCTAATGCCAAACGAGTGACTCCGCTATTGCGATATTTAATGGTATTAAGGTTTTTTCAATAAGGAGCATGCTGGCCAATACCCCCTTTGCTTTTCATTACACAGCAGGCAACCAATCCATTTCCCGCCCGGTTGTATTTGGTGAATTTTTCATGATAGATAGTGAATGCCTCTATTATCCATACTTCAAAAAATTCGACCGTAGTAGATTATAAAATAATCAAATGGATATTAGGGTTAATTCTTAAACTATTGATAATCTAAGAAATAATCATTTAGCGTAGCTTGCCGGATGTGTCTTTTCACCCTCTTTTTTCGCCCGAATGACCTTTCCTTGTTGGTCGTGAATGGCATAGCCCTCTTGATTCCAGCCATCGAAGCCATTCTCCAATATTTTTACATTTAGGAAACCTTTCTTGATCAGCCATTCTGCAGCTTCCTGGCTCCGGTACCCTCCGGCGCAATACAAAAATACCGGCTCCATTTTGTAAAATCGTTCTGCCATTTTTTCGAATTCGCTGCCCGGCCATTCAGCATGCCTCGCTCCTTTGATTATTCCGTCTTTGATCTCTGCTTCAGAACGCAAATCAACCAAAACGCCTCTTTCGTGGATTAATTTCGTTTCGAAGGCTTTGTTGTCGAGGCGCTCGATGCGACCTTTGCCCACGTCTTGTGCAGATAGATTGCTGAAAATCATTAAGAAATTTAATAACAGATACAACGAAATTCGATTTAAGACAATAATACGCATAGTGAATTGTTTATTTCAAAACTACGATCATTAACCATGAAACCACAATTTAATTTTTCCATATTTAAACATGCGGTTGTTTATTTTTCTTTATTCTTTTTTTTGGGGTGTGATGCTCAGGAATATACATTGAATGAGGGCGATATCATTTTTCAAACAACTCAGAATAGCCAAACTAAGTTGATCAAGGAATTAACCCATTCAGACATTACGCACTGTGGATTGGTATATAAAAAGGATGGTAAGTTTCATGTTATTCACGCAGGATCTCCTGTTGGTTCAATGACGTTTGAAACCTGGATATCGAAAGGCGTCGGCGCTAAGTACAAGGTTATTCGCTTGAAGAATCCAATTGGTGCGTCGGATAAAAAGAAAATGTTTGATTTTGCCAAAGCACAAATCGGGAAACCCTATGACAAAAAATTTGAATGGTCGAATGCTAACCTGTATTGCTCAGAGTTTGTATGGAAAGTATTTAATTCGGTTGGTATAACTCTTTGTGAGCCGAAGAAATTTTCGGATTACGATTTGGATAATCGGGAGGCTCAACATGCAATTAAAAGTCGCTATACGGGGGATGTAAATTTCGATGAAAAGGTAGTAACACCTGTTGACTTGCTCAAATCGCCTTTAGGTGAAATGGTTTATGATAATTATTAAATTTGCAAAACTATACATCTCCTTATCAGATATTCTATGAAAGCGTTTCGTTTTAAATCAATCCTCCGCTTAATTTTCATTGTTTTTCTCTTGTTCGCAACGGCGTATTATTTTTATCCGCTTGAAAAGTTGCCGCCAAATGCGCGGGTCGACAAGTTAGTTCTATTTAAGTCGAAGCGTGAAATGCAAGCTTATTCCAATGGTGTTTTGCTAAAAACCTACACTGTAGCGTTGGGTAGTGTGCCTGTTGGGCCAAAAGAAAAAAGCGGCGATCACAAAACGCCCGAGGGTACATTCTTTCTAAGAAAGCATAACAATTCGCAGTATTACAAGGCCTTGGATTTATCGTACAACAATTACCAGAATAACATTGAAATTCATGGCATGAAACCTACATACGAGTGGATTGGTAAATTTCAGCGTTTTTATGATTGGACAGATGGGTGCATCGCATTAACCAATCCGGAAATTGAAGAGCTTTACGCAGCAGTTGTTCCGACAGCCCAAATCGAAATTAAGCCTTGATAAGCCCGGGGCTTCAGCCCCGGGATAAAAAGATCATTGGAAGGAAAATGAACACCATTCCCCCGATTTCGAATTTTACCGTAAACGCGCCAGGGATTGCAGGGTAAAGCCCGCAGGTCCGAAAGCTGTGTGGCTGTTATAGTGCGTTGGCAAGCGATTCGGGCCGAGGCTTGTACCGGAAAGCCCGCCCGTGGCGCCAAAATGTTTAGTATGGGTGTGGTTGGAATTATCAACAGCCTATCGGTTGAATCTTAGCGGCAGGTTTTGTGCGTGGAAATGCTGAAATGTTAACTTTGCGCTCAATCGTACCATGTTTGCACTATTCAAAAAGGAGGTAAGCAGCTTTTTAAGTTCCCTTACCGGATATATCGTAATTACAATCTTTCTGCTGGCTGTGGGCCTGTTTCTGTGGGTATTTCCCGGCAATTTCAACATTCTCGATGCGGGCTACACCAGTCTTGAATCGCTGTTTGTGATTGCCCCCTGGATGTTCATGTTTCTTATACCCGCAGTTACGATGCGCCTGTTTTCAGAAGAAATGCGCAATGGCACGATGGAGGTGCTGCTAACGCGCCCCATTAGCGAATGGCAAATTGTGCTGGCGAAATACCTGGCGGGTTTCCTGCTGGTAATTCTTGCTCTTTTGCCTACCGTGATTTATTATTTCTCGCTGCAAACGCTCGGCAATCCTCCCCAAAACATTGATGTAGGCGCAACCTGGGGATCGTATTTCGGCTTGCTCTTTCTTGGTGGAAGTTACGTGTCTATTGGCGTGTTTGCCTCATCGCTTACCGAGAACCAACTCGTTGCCTTTATTCT
The DNA here is from genome assembly GCA_947497195.1 of Bacteroidota bacterium. Taxonomy (GTDB): domain Bacteria; phylum Bacteroidota; class Bacteroidia; order M30B66; family M30B66; genus CAMCXT01. The sequence continues at coordinate 8,626 of CANMGM010000044.1, read as the reverse complement.
GGCATTCTTTCTTTGCTTTTTCTGCTATTTCGGCTTCGATGCCATTGCGCAATTGCCTTTTTTTAAAGCGGTTGATGAGCCGATAATCAACCTGGGCATTAACGCGCACTTTGCGTCGATGAGCCGTGGCGTGCTCGATACCCGGGATATGTTGTATTTCCTGGGATTCATTTTCTTCTTTTTAGCCTGTACCCGTTTTAAAATTCAAAGCCGCAACTGGTAGTATGAAGCAAGCTGTTAAAAAGTCGTTTAGCCGCAAAAAAGCTGCTGTTGTTAGTCTGATGTTGATGATCGCCCTTGTGGTGTTGGTAAATATGCTCGGGAGTTTCCGCTTTTTCAGGCTCGACCTTACCACCGAAAAACGTTATTCGCTAAACCGCGAAACCATCAAGCTGCTTACAAACCTGAAGGATGTTGTTTACGTGAAAGTTTACCTCGAAGGTGAGTTACCGGCAGGATACAAGAAGCTGCGTAACGCAACGCAGGAAATGCTCGATGAATTTCGGGCCTTTACACCCAATGTTGAATACGAATTCATCAATCCATCGGCTTCTGAAGACGAACGCGAACGAAAAGCGATTTACCGTCAGCTCATGCAGGATGGCTTGGTGTACACCACACCGGTAGAAGAGAAGGGGGCAGGGGTGAGCCAAACGCTGTTGTGGCCGGGAGCGCTGGTTTCGTTTCGCGGACAAACGTTGCCGATACAACTCCTGAAAAGTTCGACCTATGCCAACGAGGAACTCATGCTTACCCGTGCAGTTAACGATTTGGAGTATGAGTTAACCAATACAATTCGCAAACTGAATTCGGTGGTAAAACCGCGGGTAGCATTTATCGAAGGACATGGTGAACTCGATTCGCTCGAAACCAAGGACCTGAATCTTGCGCTGAAAGAATACTACACCGTAGCACGCGTGCGTCTCGACTCTAGTCTTTCGAGTCTGATTTATCGCACAAAGAAAGACGATTCGCTCATATTCGTCCCGCGTTATTCGGCGATAATCATCGCGAAGCCCGATTCGGTATTTTCGGAGAAGGATAAGTTTCTGATCGATCAGTACGTAATGCGAGGCGGCAAGGTGCTGTGGCTTATTGATCGCGTGGCTGCTTCGATGGACAGCCTCAGTGCGAGCAATGCAACGATGGTGTATCCGCTCGACCTGAACCTCGACGATATGCTGTTTCGCTACGGTGCGCGTATTAACAGCGACCTGGTGATGGATTTGAATTCGTCGGTAATTCCGGTAATCGTGGGCATGGTGGGCAATCAACCGCGTTTTGCTCCCAAGCGTTGGCCGTATTTCCCGCTGTGTATGCCGGCTAGCAATCATCCAACAGTGAATAACCTCAATGCAACGCGTTTCGAATTTGCAAATTCAATTGATACTGTTGGTTCATCCGATATTCGTAAATCGGTACTATTGCGCAGTTCGGGCCGCTCCACCCGAATCAATACCCCTGCGCGGATATCCTTAAACATTCTGCGCGAAAAGCCAGATCCGAAAATCTACGCAGAACAGGGCATTCCGCTGGCTGTATTGCTCGAAGGGAAGTTTCAATCGGTGTATCAGAATCGTTTGATTACAACCTTGATGAACAATCCTGAAATTGGCTATAAACCTGCGTCTGACAAACCCGGTAAAATGATTGTTATTGCCGATGGCGATGTTGCACGAAATACGGTGATCAAGAACGGACAAATTGCCCCACTGGGTTATGACCGCTATAGCGGCGAGTTGTTTGGTAACAAAGATTTCCTTCTCAATTGTGTTAATTATTTATGCGATGATGCAGGCTTGATTTCGGTGCGCTCCAGAACGGCTAAATTGCGCTTGTTGGATGAAACCAAAATTAAGGCCGAACGCACTTCTATCCAGTTAAAAAATGTTGTTTTGCCGATTGTTCTGCTTCTTCTTGCAGGCCTGCTGCTTGTGAATTTACGAAAGAGAAAATATGCAAGGTCTACCAAGCGCCACGCGTGAAGCATGTTTGCGGTCTTCGAGTTTATGGATTTATTGTAGGACGTTTGTAAATAGCCTAAAACGACGTGCATGGATTTATGTCTAAATAGACAATAATTCGTTGTACGGAGTCGGAACGGGACCTCATGCCCATGCTACAAGGCGCAATGTTGGAAAACCACCCTCCACCATTATCCTAATATAACTTTTACCACAATCGCGCCCGGGATTGCAGGGGAAAGCCCGCAGTGCCGAGCGTGGAGCTTTTCGCGAAACGATGCGGCACGAGGACTTGAACCGGAAAGCCCGAATTTGGCGCCCAAAAAATGAATCCATCATTACCGACCAGCGCTTTGTGTTTGACCATTTGTCTAAACTCGATTTTAAAAAGAATGCAACGAAAAAATATAATCGATTTTCTGTTGCAGAAAGCAAGCCTACAGGAATATTGTAAAAAGCTCCGAAATCGCTTTAAAGCCAAATAGGATAGCCAGAACGTGAAAGGCGTAACCTCGTTAATTCTTTGTTGATATTCTATCTCAAATGCCATCATACAAGGGCACAAAATATCTATATCATTGCACAAGAATTTTTTCATTCTAAATTAACATTTTTTAAAATTTTGCATCTTGACCAATGCCGCGCTATGCATTTATTTTGCGCACAATTTTTTGAAAACGTATGACTGATATCCGCGAGATTAACGAGAAAATTGAACGTGAAAGCGCCTTCATCGAATTGCTCAAACTCGAACTCGATAAGGTAATTGTAGGACAACAATACATGGTAGATCGCCTGTTGATCGGCTTGCTCGCCAACGGGCATTTGCTTCTCGAAGGCGTTCCGGGCTTGGCAAAAACGCTGGCCATCAAATCGCTGGCGCAAACCATCGACGCCCAATTCTCCCGCATCCAATTTACCCCCGATCTGTTGCCTGCCGACTTGGTTGGTACCATGATTTACAACCAGAAGCAGGAGCAATTTACCGTGCGCAAAGGACCTTTGTTCGCCAATTTCATCCTTGCCGACGAAATTAACCGCGCTCCGGCCAAAGTACAGAGTGCTTTGCTCGAAGCCATGCAGGAGCGCCAGGTTACCATAGGCGATACCACGCACAAATTGCCCGAGCCTTTCCTCGTACTGGCCACACAAAACCCGGTAGAGCAGGAGGGAACCTATCCGCTGCCCGAAGCACAGGTCGATCGCTTCATGCTCAAAATCGTAATCACCTATCCAACGCGCGAGGACGAACGTAAAATCATTCGCCAGAATCTGAATGCCGAATTTCCGAAACCGTCGAAGGTGGTTAGTCCGGAGCAGATTCTACGTGCCCGCCAGATTGTACGCGAGGTGTATATGGATGAGAAAATCGAGAACTACATCGTAAACATCGTATTCGCTACGCGCTTCCCTGCCGAAGCCGGTTTGGCGAAATTCCAGCCGCTCATCAGTTTCGGCGCGTCTCCGCGTGCATCTATTTCGCTAGCTCTGGCAGCCAAGGCCTACGCATTTATTCGCCGCCGCGGATATGTTATTCCCGAAGACGTGCGCGCCGTTTGCCTCGATGTGCTTCGTCACCGCATCGGCCTCACCTACGAAGCAGAAGCCGAAAACATCACCACCGAAAACATCATTGCAGAAATCCTGAACACCGTTGAGGTTCCATAGTTAAGATCTGTGAAGCCGCGAACCTTTGTGTGAACGATGACTACCAACGATATCCTCAAGAAAGTACGGAAACTCGAAATCAAAAGTCGGGGCTTGTCGGCCGAGTTGTTTTCGGGCCAATACCATAGCGCATTCAAAGGCCGCGGTATGTCGTTTAGCGAGGTGCGCGAGTACCAGCAGGGCGACGATATTCGCACAATCGACTGGAACGTAACAGCCAGATTTGGAAATCCATATGTTAAAGTATTTGAAGAAGAGCGTGAGTTAACCTTAATGCTGCTCGTCGACGTGAGCGGATCGAAAGATTTCGGCACACAACAACAATTCAAAATGGAGATGGTTACCGAAGTGTGCGCCGTTCTAGCATTCTCATCATTGCAGAACAGCGACAAAATTGGACTTATCTTCTTCAGCGATAAAATCGAAAAATACATCCCGCCCAAAAAAGGAAAATCGCATGTATTGCGCTTAATCAGAGAGTTGGTCGATTTTAAACCCGAACACCGGCAAACCGATGTCGATCAGGCCTTGCGCTTCCTCACCAACGTTGCCAAAAAGCGCTGCACGGCCTTCGTACTGTCTGACTTTATTTCGAAACCCTACACCGACAGCCTACGCATTGCCGCGCGAAAGCACGACCTGGTAGCGCTACAAGTCTGCGACCCGCGCGAGGCAAGTCTTCCCGATGTGGGATTGGTGCAATTCCGCAATGCCGAAACGGGCGAAACGCAATGGGTCGATACTTCCGACCGGGCTGTACGTAAAAATTACGAAATCAACTGGCGCAAGCAGGATGATGCCATCAAAAATGCCATGGCGCGTAGCGGTGTCGATCTGGCTGTGTTGCGTACCGACCGGTCTTGGATTCAGCCTTTGAGTAATTTGTTGAAAAGGAGGGGCGCAAAATGAGAAACGCCTTGTTATTCGCATTATTTCTGCTTGTTTCGTTCTCACTGAATGCGCAGCAAGCATCCGTAAAAGCCGACAAGTACCGCATTAAAATTGGCGAACAGGTTGAGCTGAAACTAAATGCCACGGCTGGTCCCGAGCAAGATCTCATCTGGCCGCCCATAGCCGACACACTCGGCCAATGGTTCGATGTTTTGCGCAAGGATACCATCGATACTGTGCGCAATGCCGGACGCACCAATTTCACGCAATCGGTTTGGATTACTTCATTCGATTCGGGCATGCACAATTTGCCGGTCTTCGATTTTCAATTCATCACTGCGCAAGGCGATACCGAATCGGTTTTGAGCGATATGCTCAGCATTGATATTTATCCCGTTGCGGTCGATACCACCAAATCGATCAAAGATATTCGCGGAATCGAAGATGTGCCATTCGATTACACCGACATCATCATCTATTCCATACTTGGTGCCCTTGCGGCTTTGTTGATTGCTTATGGAGTGTATCGCTGGCGTAAGAGCAAAAACAAACAGCTTGCTCCCGAGCCCGAAAAACCAAAAACACCGGCTTGGCAACGCGCACTCGAAGAGCTGGAACGCATCGAAAAAGAAGGGGCCTGGAAAAGCGGAAACGACAAACGCTACCATTCTGCTATTGCCGACACACTTCGTGCATACATCGAAGAGCAGTTGAGCTTGCCCGCGCTCGAATCGACCAGCGACGAAACTTTGTCTATGCTCAGAAAATCAGCTATTTCAGTCGATTCACTTGAAGCAGCACGTAATGTATTTGTGCTTGCCGATTTGGTAAAATTCGCCAAGGAAAAGCCACTTCCAGCCGAACACGAACGCAGTATGCAATTGGCCCGTTCGTTTGTGTTGCAAACCAAACCCGGCGATTTGCCAAATCAACCAGAAAAGGAGGCCGCTTCATGATGGAAGAGAGCATCCTCAGCCTGCCTGCCCTGCGCGATATTAACTTCGCGCATCCGTGGTTTCTATTAGTCCTGGGAATTATACCGCTGCTCATCGTTTGGTACATTTTCAAGGGACGAAAAGCCAAGCCCGAATTGCAGATTTCTGATTTCGGCGGCTTTCAGAACCAGCGTAAAAGCGCCGTTGTACGCTTAATTCATCTGCCCTTTATCTTGCGCATGCTGGGTTTGAGTCTGTTGATTGTGGCCATTGCGCGTCCACAAACCCGCCTTTCGTGGCAAGATATGACAGCCGAAGGGATAGACATTGTAATGTCGATGGACCTTTCGCCCAGTATGTTTGCACGCGACCTCAAGCCAAACCGCCTCGAAGCAGCCAAGGAAGTGGCCATCGATTTCACCGACGGAAGGCCCAACGACCGTATCGGTTTGGTAATCTTTTCGGGCGAGGCCTACACGCAATGTCCTTTAACCATCGATCATTCGGTGCTTAAAAGCTTGCTGCTCGAAGTTGATACCAATTTTCTACCCGAAGGAACCGCCATTGGACTTGGACTGGCAACGGCCGTTAACAGACTACGTGAGAGCAAATCGGCTTCGAAGGTGGTGATTTTGATTACCGACGGAGAGAATAATGTTGGTAACATATCGCCACTCACAGCTGCCGAAATTTCGCAGTTGTATGGCATCCGAGTGTATACGATTGGCGTTGGAACGCGTGGTGTAGCCTATTCGCCGGTGTACCGTTATCCAAACGGACAGTTTGCTTTTGATTATGCTGAGGTACGGATTGATGAAGGTTTGCTCAAACAAATTGCGTCGATGACTGGCGGGCAGTATTTCCGGGCTACGAACAATGAAGCACTTGCCGGTATCTATAAAAAAATCGATGAACTAGAGAAAACCCGCTTCGACTCAACCGAATACCGAAAGCGCAAGGAAGAATTCTGGCCATTGGCACTTGCCGCATTGATTCTATTCTGTTTTGAGTGGCTTTTACGTAACACCTTAATGCGTTCAATTCCCTGAGTTATGTTCCGATTTGCATATCCGTTTTTTCTGTGGGGTTTGTGCCTTTTACCGGTGTTCGTTGCCTTGTTTTGGTTGCGGATGCGCTGGAAACGCCGCGCCATAGAACGATTCGGAGATCCCGTTTTGGTGGATCGGCTTATGCCCGATCGTTCAATTGGGAGGGTTCGACTTAAGTTCATCATGATGTGCTTTGCGTTTGTGCTGCTGGTGGTGGGATTGAGTGATCCGCAAATTGGTTCGCGTTACGAAGAAGTAAAAAGACAAGGCATTGACCTTATTCTCGCGTTGGATGTGTCGAACAGCATGCTGGCAGAAGATATCAAGCCGAGTCGCCTAGAGCGTTCGAAACAAGCCATTTTACGATTGCTCGATAAACTGGGCGATGACCGCATTGGTATCGTTGTGTTTGCAGGGGATGCCTTTCTACAATTACCTTTCACAAACGATTATGCCGCGGCGCGGATGTTTTTGTCGGGCGTGTCGAACGAGAGCATTCAGGCGCAGGGAACAGCGATTGGTACTGCAATCGATTTGGGCGTAAAGGCATTACCAAAGGGAGGAGTGCGCAGCAAGGCAATCGTTGTTATTTCGGATGGCGAAAACCACGAGGATGATGCCATCGAAGCAGCCAAAAATGCACGAGAGAAAAATGTGCTGGTGTATACGCTCGGAATTGGTTCGGAGCAGGGTGCGCCGGTTCCGGTAATCGAAGAGAGTGGAAGCAAAGGCTATCGCAGAGACGAGAATGGGAATCCCGTTATTTCGGCCATGAATCCCGCTATGCTATCAGATGTGGCGCGTGCCGGCGGCGGTAAGTTTGTGCAGGCCAGCAATTCGGATGTCGGTCTGGAGACGCTTGTGGAGGAAATCAGTTCGCTGCAAAAAACAGAGATGGGCAACAAGGCCTTTACCGATTACGAGGACCGTTTTCAGTATTTCCTTGGATTTGCGCTGTTGATTTTAATTATCGAGTTGCTTACATCAGAGCGTAAAAATAAACGACTGCTGCGTTTAAATCCCTTAAACAGAAAGGAAGAACAGGTATGAAATGGCAATTAATTTTCATGTTTGCATTTGTTTTTGCTGGTGGAATGATGCTTCATGCACAGAAGGAAAATGAGCATATTCGCAAGGGCAACGAACTCTATCAGAACAAGAAATACGAAGATGCTGAGGTTGAATACCGCAAGGCCTTGGGTAAGAACAATGCTTCCGACAAAGCCGGCTATAACCTCAGTAATTCGCTTTACCGGCAGAAACGCTACAAAGAAGCTGCGGGTATTTTAGATACGCTTGCAAAGAAAACGAAAGACCCGAAAGAGCTTTCGCGCATGTACCACAACCTGGGCAATTCATTGCTCGAGGATAAAGCGTATGAGCAAAGCATCGAAGCCTATAAGAAAGCCCTGAAACAAGATCCGTCTGCAGAAGATACCCGCTATAATTTGTCGTATGCGCAGAAAAAGCTGCAAAAACAGCAGCAGCAGCAACAGCAACAACAACAAAAGCAGAATCAGGATAAGCAGCAGCAACAAGACCAGCAGCAATCAAAGAATCAGGAAAAAAACGAGAAGCAGGACCAGCAAAAGCAGGATAAAAAAGAGCAACTCAACCGCGATGAGGCTGAACAAATGCTCGATGCGCTGAACCGAAACGAAAAGGAATTGCGCAAGAAAACCGATAAACAAAAAGGCAAGGATGGTGTTCCTGCAAGTGGAAAAGATTGGTAAATTTATAGCTCAATGAAAACTCCAATTACACTTTTATTTATTCTTGTTATTCAGCTTATTGGCTATTCGCAGGAGTTGAAGTTTTCGGCAGCCCTTAGTCGTATTCAGGCAGCTGTTGGTGAACAAATTAAGCTGACGTATTCGCTAAACGCCATGGGCAATGCGTTCTCAGCTCCCGATTTGTCGGCTTTCGATTTATTGATGGGGCCGCAGCAAATGTTTGGTACGCAAAATGTGAACGGCAAATTTTCGCAAACGCTTTCCTACACGTATTATATAGCAGGAAAAAAGCCGGGGAAATTTACCATCGGTCCGGCAAGCATTCGCGTTGGCAATGGCGTAATGAAAAGTAACAGTGTCGAGATTGAGATTACCAAAGGAGCAAG